>NZ_CAJNBJ010000021.1 GCF_905220995.1 Nitrospira defluvii | reverse complement strand
ATTTTGAGATAGGTTCTAGTCTGTGGGGGAGTCTCCAGGAGTCAGGGCGCCGCTCCGAGGCGCTGACGTTGGTCCGCGAACCCACGCAATGGGCCAGGTGCGTCTGAACGGGGATGTGTCGTCGTTCGTCACGCGTTCACCGGTGCGTCGAACATGGTAAGATGACCCCACTATGCCGCCGTTCAAGCTCGACGCTCCGTTCAAACCCTGTGGTGATCAGGGCCAGGCCATTGAGAAACTGACGGCCGGAGTCCTGGCCGGAAAGCAGCACCAAGCCCTGTTAGGGGTCACTGGCTCCGGTAAGACGTTCACGATGGCCAACGTCATCGAGCGGGTTCAGAAGCCCACGCTGGTGCTCGTACACAATAAGACGCTGGCGGGACAACTCTACCAGGAGTTCAAGCAGTTCTTTCCGCACAATGCCGTCGAGTACTTCATCAGTTATTACGATTACTACCAGCCGGAAGCCTACATTCCGCAGAGCGATACCTATATTGCAAAAGATGCCTCGATCAACGACGCGATCGATCAGATGCGCCACGCGGCGACGACGTCGCTTCTGCAGCGGAATGACGTCTTGATCGTGTCGTCGGTCTCCTGCATCTATGGCCTTGGGTCGCCGGAGGTCTACCACGACATGTTGGTCTACCTCGAAGAAGGCATGGAGACCAGGCGTGAAAAGATTCTGGCGAAACTGGTGGACATCCAGTATGCGCGGAACGATGTCGATTTCCACCGCGGGACGTTTCGCGCGCGCGGGGATGTCATCGAGATTTTCCCGGCCTCCTCGGAGGCCAAGTCGGTGCGGATCGAACTCTTCGGCGACGTCGTGGATGCGATTCACGAGATCGACCCGTTGACCGGCAAATCGTTGGGCAAGTTGCCGAAGGTCGCGATTTACCCGAACACCCACTATCTCATCGCGCCCGATCGGTATGAACGGGCCATCACGGGCATTGAGGAGGAATTGGAGGCCCGGGTGGCGGCGTTCAAGAAGAGCGGCCAGTTGCTGGAGGCTCAGCGGATCGAGCAGCGGACGAAGTTCGACCTCGAAATGATTCGGGCCATGGGGTATTGCCACGGGATCGAAAACTATTCGCGCCACTTGAGCGGCCGTGCGCCGGGTGAGCCCCCGCCGACGCTGATCGATTATTTCCCCAAGGATTTTCTTCTGATCATCGATGAGTCGCACGCGACGGTGCCGCAAATCGGCGGCATGTACGAAGGGGACTTTTCACGGAAACGAACGTTGGTAGATTACGGCTTTCGCCTGCCGTCCGCCGTCGATAACCGTCCACTAAAGTTCGCGGAGTTCGAGCGGATGCTGAAGCAGGTGATCTATGTATCCGCGACGCCGGGCCCCTATGAATTGGATCATGCCAAAGGCGAGGTCATCGAACAGATTATTCGCCCGACCGGTTTGATGGACCCGCTCATCGACGTGCGATCCGCGAAGGGGCAGGTGGACAACCTGCTGGCGGAAGTACGGGCGGAGGCGGCGAAGGGCAATCGTGTGCTCGTGACGACGCTGACGAAACGGATGGCGGAAGATCTCACGGAGTACTACCACGATCTCGGCGTGAAAGTGCGCTATCTGCACGCAGACATCAAGACACTCGAACGGGCGGAGATCATTCGCGACCTTCGGCGCGGCGTTTTCGATGTGCTGGTCGGGATCAACCTGTTGCGGGAGGGGCTCGACCTCCCGGAGGTCGGGCTGGTGGCGATTCTGGATGCGGATAAGGAGGGGTACCTCCGCTCGCATCGCTCGCTGATTCAAACGGCCGGCCGCGCGGCCCGCCATATTGACGGGCGGGTCATTTTTTATGGGGATACGGTGACGGATTCGATGCGCCGCGCGATCGATGAGACGGCCCGGCGGCGTCATATTCAGGAAGCGTACAACGCGGCTCATGGGATTACGCCGCAGAGTGTGAAGAAGCAGATCCCTATGTTGGACTATGCAGTGGGAGGTGCGAACCATGCGCAACTCGAATTGGCGGCTGATCCTCAGGCGGAGTATGGGGCAACGGGAGACACGGAGCAGGTGATTCGGCGGCTCGAAGTGGAAATGAAGGCGGCGGCGAAGAAGTTGGAGTTCGAGCGGGCGGCGGAGTTACGGAATCGAATCAGGTCGCTGAAGCTCAAGGTGCTGGAGGTGGCGCAGTAGGCGGTGACTCTTCGAGGGAGTTAGAAGCCGGAAGCCAGCCCGTCACATCTGTTTATAGAGGTAGGCGCCGAGAAACATGCCGAGGACACTGAGCAGACTGACCTTGATGCTGAAGCCGAACGTCAGCTTGAGCAGCACCAGATCAATGGTGAGAGGTGGATTGATCCCAGGGGAGAAGTTGCTGGCAAAGATGTTTTGAATCGCGCCGTTCGGGGCCATCACGCGTAGAATCTCGCCGAAAATCCCGCCCAGCATTCCGCCGATCAGGATAAAGATCAGCAGCACGCCGATCGATTTTCTCATCCGCTCTCTCCCCCCGTTCACACACAGCCGGCCGTCTGTGCCGACTTGAGGCACCATATCGGAAGCCTAAATTGATGTCAACAAAATGCATGCCAGGCGATGCGACGGGGTGGGTTGTGGGCGCCCTGTCTCGCTCGTGTTGATAGAGATGTGACGTTCTCGCTCCTCTGGTCATGAGTCGGCGTGGGTCCGGCCATGTGCCGACCTGAGCGACCGGCGCGGGGCAGGATTGCGACGGATGCATGGCGCACGGTTGAGAAATGCAGCGCTGTCGGGTGCTTGAATGTCTTGACTTCACCTTCCCCCCTTCTATAGACTGCCCGATGCTATTTTTTGTGATGTTTTTCGAGGCGATCGGAGCTCTGGCTCGACCCCGACTTCGATGGCCTTTTTCTTTGGTGCACTGTGCTTGACGCGCTGAGCGAAAAATTTGAACGGATCCTGAAGAAGCTTCGAGGGCAGGGTGTCCTGACAGAGGACAATATTGCCGAGGCGCTGAAGGAAGTTCGTCTTGCCTTGCTCGAGGCGGACGTCAACTTCAAAGTCGTCAAGGACTTCCTGGAGCGGGTTCGCGAAAAGGCGATCGGGCAGGAAGTCCTGAAAAGCCTGACCCCCGGTCATCAAGTCGTCAAGGTTGTCTGGGACGAACTTCGCGGGATGATGGGTGGAGAGCGGTCCGGCATCAGTCTCGCCTCGAGGCCGCCTACCATTGTAATGATGGTGGGATTGCAGGGCGCCGGGAAAACGACCACCTCCGGAAAGCTGGCCCGCTTATTCAAGAGTCAAGGAAAGCGGGTGTTGCTTGTGGCGGCCGACCCGCGTCGCCCTGCCGCAGGCGATCAGTTGGCCAGCCTCGGTCACGACCTTGGTATTGATGTTCATCGGTTTGATCAGGTGGATGCGTCGCGCGCCGATGTGGTGCGGATTTGTCAGCGCGGAGTCGAGCGTGCCCAGGAGCAGGGCTATGACCTCGTCGTGCTCGATACCGGCGGTCGGTTGCATGTCGACGATGAGTTGATGGCCGAGCTCGTGGCCGTGAAACAGGCGGTCAATCCCCACGAAGTCCTGTTGGTTGCCGACGCCATGACCGGTCAGGACGCCGTGAATATGGCCGGCCAGTTCAATCAGCAGGTTGGTCTGACCGGCGTCATCTTAACGAAGGTCGAAGGCGATGCCAGAGGAGGAGCGGTTCTCTCGATTCGGGCCGTGACCGGACAGCCGATCAAATTCCTCGGTATGGGTGAAAAGCTCGATGCGCTGGAGCCGTTTCATCCCGATCGTATGGCATCCCGAATTCTGGGCATGGGCGATGTCCTCTCGTTAATCGAGAAGGCCCAGGAGACGTTTTCGCGGGAAGAAGCCGAAGCGGCGCAAAAGAAACTGATCAGCAGCACCTTCACGCTGGAGGATTTCCGGTCGCAGCTGGGGCAGATGAATCGGTTAGGGTCGTTTGAGCAGATTCTGGGCATGTTGCCGGGTGGTCAGAAACTGAAAGATCTGGCGAATAGCGGCTTGCCTGAAAAGGAAATGAAGCGAGTGGCGGCCATGATCGATTCCATGACTGCGCGTGAACGACGCGACCATACGCTGATCAACGGCAGCCGGAAGAAACGCATCGCCCGCGGAAGCGGGACGAGCGTGCAGGAAGTGAATCGCTTGATCAAGCAGTTTTTGCAGGCCCGAAAAATCGCGAAGGTCATGTCGGGCGGCGCCGGAGGCCGACGACAGCTGGCCCAAATGCTTCGCGGAATGTAGTCGGGCGAATGTCGAGACACGACGACGTGCGCATGGTGAAGAGAGTTCAAACCGAGCGGATACGGCCGATGGCCAAGCGCTCATTATTCTGAGGAGGTTCGAGTGGCAGTTCATTTACGATTGGCGCGGACGGGGCGACACAAGCGTCCGATGTATCGGGTGATCGCGGCGGATTCGCGGAAGCCTCGCGACGGCCGGTTCTTGGAAATTCTCGGCATTTTTGACCCGCTCAAGAACCCGGCGGTGCCGGAATTGAAGTCGGAGCGAGTGCTCTCGTGGTTGCGGCACGGCGCGCAGCCCACCACGACCGTGCGGACGCTGCTCAAGCGGCACGGTGTGTGGAAAGAGTTCGAGACCGAGAAGAGCGCAAAGGCTGCGAAGCCGGAACAAGGCGACACGCGCAAGAAGTAACCGGGGCACATGGCGACGCTCGATCAGGCAGAGCTTGTGACCATTGGACGGATTGAGCGGTCGTTCGGCGTACGAGGCGAAGCGCGGGTGCGATCGCTGAGCGACGTGCCGGGTCGGTTTGATCACCTTCATGAGGTGACCCTTGTGGCGCCGAATGGCAAGAGCCTTGTCACCCGCGTGACCCATGTGCGGTCTGGTGGGCCCACGCTGATTGTCGGGTTCGATGCCTTCACGACCCCCGAGCAGGTCGCCGAATTTCGCGGCGGACTCGTGCAGGTTCCACGTGGTGACTCGCCAGCGCTGCCGACCGATCACTACTATCAATGCGATTTGATCGGGATGGTCGTGCAGGATGAGGCGGGGACGGTGTTGGGGCGGCTGGAGGATGTACTGGCCTTCGCTGAGAACCAAGCGTTTCTGGTCCGCCAGGATGGAAAAGAGCTCCTGATTCCTGCTGCGAAACAGCTCGTGATTGCGGTGGATGTCGCGGGACGCGTGATGACCGTTCGATTGCCCGAGGGGTTCGGAGACCTCTAGCATGCGCTGTGCCGTGGTGACATTGTTCCCGGATATGGTGGCTCCGGTTCTCGGCCAGAGTATCCTCAAACGTGCCCAGGAGAAGGGCTTGTTGGAGGTAGGGGTCGAGAATTTGCGTGACTACACCTTTGACCGGCATAAGACGGCCGACGACGTGCCGTACGGCGGCGGGGCGGGGATGGTCATGAAGGCTGAGCCGGTTCTGCGCGCCATTGATGCGTTACGTGGCCGGTATCAGACCTCTCATCCGGGAACGACCCTGCGAGTGATTGTGCCGTCCCCGCAAGGGCGCCCGTTCACGCAGGAATTGGCGCACTCTCTGGCACAGGACGAACGTGTCGTCGTGTTTGTGTGCGGGCATTATGAAGGGATGGACGAGCGTGTTCGGTTGGCGCTGCATCCCGAGGAGATTTCTGTCGGCGATTATGTGTTAACCGGCGGAGAGTTGCCGGCATTGGTGATGATTGATGCCGCTGCCCGCTTGGTCCCCGGCGTTCTCGGTGATGCGGCGTCGGCAGCCGAAGAGTCCTTCACCGAGGGGCTGTTGGAGTATCCGCACTACACCAGACCGGCAGATGTACGAGGCATGGCGGTTCCTGAGGTGTTGGTCTCGGGGCACCACGAGGCGATTCGAGTGTGGCGCCGGAAGGAAGCGTTGCGGAATACGTATCTCAAGCGGCCGGATCTGTTGCGGGATCGCGAGCTTGGAGTGGAAGATCGACGGTTATTAAACGAAGTGATGCAAGAGAGTCTGGTACAGGTACCTGTTCGTTGAGAGGAGGAGAGAGACTATGAATCGGCTAGAGCGGATCCAACGATCCTTAACCAAGAAAACGGCACCCAAGTTCGAGATCGGGGATACCGTTCGCGTTCATGTGAAAGTCGTTGAAGGTGAAAAAGAGCGCATCCAGGTGTATGAAGGCACCGTGATTGCCCGCAAAGGGACGCTGAACAGCGAGACCTTCACGGTGCGCAAGCTGTCCTATAACGTCGGTGTCGAGCGGACGTTCCCGATCCATTCTCCCAACGTGGCGAAGGTCGACGTGGTGCGTCAGGGGCGTGTTCGCCGCGCCAAGCTGTATTATCTGCGCACCAAAAAAGGCAAGTTTGCCAAGGTGGAAGACCGCGAGTTTAAGGTCGAAGGCAAGGCGCAGGCCGGTGCCAAGCAGGAAGCGGCAGCCGCCACGGCCGCAAAGGCGTAGTCCCGCCGACCACATGCGATCTGGACAGAGGCGCACGTGTGGCTGATAGGCTGAACCCGGCGACTGTGGGCCCTTCCGAGGAGTTCGAGGGGGAGGCTCGGTCGCGCGGGTATCGCTTTATCGCCGGCCTGGATGAAGCCGGACGTGGGCCTCTTGCCGGTCCCGTTGTCGCAGCCGCTGTATTATTGCCGCGTCGATGTCGCCTGCCTGGGCTGAACGATTCCAAACAGATTTCAGAATCTGAACGCAACCGACTTTTTGCCGAAATCGTGCGTCGGGCGACTGGCGTCGGGATCGGTGCTGCCACGGAGGCAGAGATCGATCGGCTGAACATTCTTGAGGCATCCCGTCTGGCAATGCGTCGGGCGTTGGACGCGCTTCCACTCAGGCCGGACTTTGTGCTGCTCGACGCCGTGACGCTCTCCGGGCTTTCCATCCCTCAACGCGCGATCATCAAGGGCGACGGCCTCTCCTGTTCGATTGCGGCGGCATCCATCGTTGCGAAGGTGACGCGAGACCGGTTGATGGTCGAATATCACCGCTGGTATCCCCACTACAATTTTGCCGAGCATAAAGGGTACGGGACCCCGGAACATCTCCACCTCCTTCGGGCGCATGGTCCATGCCCAATCCACCGGCGCAGTTTTGCTCCGGTGCGGGAGTGTGTTGCATGCGACGGAGTGGAGGTCCTGCCGCCGGTGGCCTCGGTGTGAAGGGAACGTGACTGATGGGTGACCGTCGCCGCCTGGTGGGAGATGAAGGTGAGGGCCAGGCCGAAGCCTTCCTGCGCAGCCGAGGTTTTCGAATCATCGGCCGGAACGTGCGCTCTGCGTTGGGCGAGCTCGATCTGGTCGCGGATGACCAGGGGGTGCTCGTGTTCGTTGAGGTAAAGCGGCGGCGGACCGGGACGTTCGGCGGCGCCATTGAGGCGGTCGATGCACGGAAACGTGCAAAGCTAATCCGGTTGGCGGCACAGTATCTGGCCCAACATCGGATCGAAGATCGACCCTGCCGCTTTGATGTCGTGCTGATCCAGGATGATGCCGTTCCAGGCGCAGCCGTGCAACATATTGCGAATGCATTCGACGTCGAAGGGGATGATCTGCGATGGTAGGAGTGAGGAAGGCTTCACCATGACGCATCCGTTGCTTGTTCTGTGAGGCGGGGGGCGGCCGGTGACGTCAGGGGCTCCGTTCGCTGCCAGTGGCGCGATTCATGATTCAACTCTTTCATGTCTCAAAATATTACGATCGTCGTCCTGCGCTCTCCGATGTCACGCTCGAAATTGAGAAGGGCGAGTTCGTCCTGTTGATGGGCTCGAGCGGCGCCGGAAAATCGACCTTGCTGAAGTTGCTGATCGGGGCGGAGCGTCCTGAGGAGGGGCAGATACTGATTCAGGGGCGCAGTCTCTCCAAGTTGCGCGCCTCGGAAATTCCGGTGCTTCGCCGAAAAGTCGGCATTGTGTTGCAAGATTTCCGACTCCTGCCGAAGAAAACCGTGTTTGAAAACGTGTCGCTCCCCTTGCTGGTGCAGGGCGCGTCCACGCCGGACATCCGGCGCAAGGTGGCGGAAGCGTTACGCTCCGTCGGCCTGGATCATAAGAAAGATCTCTTCCCTCCCGGTCTGTCCACCGGAGAGCAGCAGCGCGTGTGTATCGCACGCGCCATCGTCAACGGGCCGATCATGCTCTTGGCGGATGAACCGACCGGGAATCTGGACCCGGATTTGACGAGCGAAATTATCGAGCTGTTCAAGGCGATCAATGCCAGAGGCACGACGATCATTGTGGCGACCCATGATCCCAATGTGTTGGCGCAGGTCAATCGACGAGTCATCACGCTGGAGCACGGGAAGGTCGTGTCCCGAGAACAGGTGTGCTCGTGAGGCGTCTGCTCTACCTGTTGCGGGAAGCGGTCGCCAACGTCTTGACGAATCGAACGACCACGATTGTCGCTGTGGCGACGACCGCGTTTACCTTTGCCTGCGTCGGCGTATTTTTGCTGCTCTACGTCAACCTGAAAGCCATGGCCGCTTCGCTGGAGCAGGATATTCAGGTGATGGTGTATGTGCAGGACGATCTTCCCGAGTCTGCACGAGGCGAGATCGAGGTGCAGTTACGCGCCGATCGAGCGGTTCGTTCCCTCAGTTATGTATCAAAAGAGCGGGCATTGGCGGATTTTCAGGCTCAGTTTCCGTCGGAGTCCCGGTTACTGCAAGGGCTTGGGCAGAATCCCTTGCCCGCGTCTTTCGTGGTGACCCTGGCTGCGGATTCGCGTTCGGCGGAGGCCATGCGGCGTTGGGCCACTCGTGCGCAATTGATCCCCGGAGTCGGCCAAGTTCAATATAATCAGGAATGGGTCGAGGCCTTAGCCGGGATTGTTCGGTATATCGAGGTCGCCGCGATTATTGTGGGCGTGATCTTGTCAGCCGCGTCGGTCACGATCATCGCGAATACCATCCGGCTGGCGCTCTATTCGCGTCGTGAGGAGATTGAAATTCTTGGCCTGATCGGCGCGAGTACCACGTTTATTCGTGTGCCCTATCTCCTTGAAGGGGCCGCGCTCGGTCTTTGTGGAAGTGCCCTGTCCTTGGTGATTCTTAAAGCCGGGTTCGAGCTGTTTCGTCACGAGATCCATTCCGCCACCCGCTTTCTGGGGGTCGACGCGTTGCTGACCTTCTTTTCGTTCGAGATGTGTGCCGTGCTCGTCGTAGTCGGGCTGTTTTTGGGGTGCGCCGGGAGCTTCCTCTCGCTGTTGCATTTCGGAGAGGGGCGGGCATGAGGTGGAGTCGATGGGGCTGCGCCTTGGTGATGCTCCAGTGTGTCCTGTTCACGATTCCCCTGTCGCAGGCCGCCGAGCGAAAGGACTCGTACGCAGACAAGATCGAGCAGGAAAAGAAGACCCTGGAAAAGTTGCGCGGCACGATTGTCGAAAAACGCAAGAAGGCGGACGAGGCGGAGAAAAAACGTGAGTCGGTGTTGCAAGGGTTGCAGTCGCTGGATGAGCGGTTGGTCCGGTATCGGCAGGAACATCAGGATATCGTCAAGAAACTCAAAAAGAAGGATCTCGAAATCGAGCAGATGAGCGTGCAGCTGAGTCGATTGTCCGAGCGTATCGATGAGCGGCAGGAGGCCATTGCCGCCCGGTTGCGGGTCCAGTATGTCGAGGGGCGGTACTGGCACCTGAAGACGCTCCTTGCGGCCAGTTCGGCCGGAGATTTCCAACGGCGGTTTCGCTATCTCTCGGCGGTGACGCAGCGAGAGTATGAGATCATGGAAACCTACCGCCGGGATGCCGAGCGGATTGCTGAAGTCGAACGGAGTCGGGAGGAGGCGCGTCAGGGTATGCTGGCGTATAAGGTCAGCACGGAAGAGAAGCTGGCTCAGATCAAGGGATTGAAGAAGCAGAAACGGGTCTATCTTGCGAAAATCACGCAGGAAAAAGAATCTCATGATCGGGCCGTGGAAGAACTAGAACGTTCGGCCACCAGGGTCGACAGTTTGTTGAAGGAACTAGAGGCCAGGCGCCGGGCCGCGTTGGCGAGCCGTCCGCCCAGCGTCGGGGGAGGCCTTCGAGCGTTGCGCGGAACTCTGCTGTGGCCGACCGACGGGCAGGTGGTCTCGTACTTCGGCCGCCAGAAGCACCCCACGTTTAATACCTATATTCAGCGAAAAGGCATCGAGATTCGCGCCGCGGAAGGGAGTAATATACGATCGGTGCTCGCCGGTCAGGTTGTCTATGCGGACTGGTTGAAAGGTTACGGACTGGTTATAATCATGGATCATGCCAATGGAGTGTTTTCGCTGTACGCCCATGCGTCAAAAATTTTGACGACCGTCGGTGCCAAGATTGAGGCGGGGGAAGCGATCGGTGAAACAGGTGATACGGGTATGACGGGTGAGAATACGCTCTATTTCGAGCTGCGCGAAGGGGCGGAGCCGGTCGATCCCCTGGTGTGGTTGTCTAAGCGGTAGGCCTCGGAGAGGAAGGAACCCACGTTATGGAACAGCGGCGGAGCCGACGGTGGTTATATCTTTTGCTGATGGTGACGGTGGCCTTAGGCATCGGCCTGATCCTGGAAAAGGGGCTGGAACGGACCGGGCACGCGTCCGAAACCTATGAGGAATTGCGGACGTTTTCCGAGGTGTTGACGCAGGTGCAGAAGCACTATGTCGATGAAACCAAGGTGAAAGACCTGGTCCAGGGCGCGATTCGCGGAATGCTGTCGACGCTCGACCCCCACTCCGCCTATATGACCCCTGAGATGTATAAAGAAATGCAGGTCGAAACCAAAGGCGAGTTCGGTGGAGTCGGGATTCAGATCGGCGTGAAAGAAAATCGGTTGGCCGTGATTTCTCCGATCGAGGGCACGCCCGCGCACCGAGCTGGCATCAAGGCTGGCGACTTCATTACCAAGGTGAACGACGAGCCCACCAAGGACCTGACCTTGATGGATGCCGTGCAAAAGATGCGCGGTCCGAAGGGGACCAAGGTCAATCTGACGATTCAGCGCGAAGGCACCGCCGATCCTCTGGCGTTCTCCCTGGTGCGCGATACCATTAAGATCGAAAGTGTGAAGTTCAAGGTCCTCGACAACACCATCGGGTATGTGCGGCTGACACAGTTTCAGGAGGCCACGGGCCGGGACCTGAGTCGGGCGCTGAAGCAATTCAAAGAGCAGAAGGTCCAGGGCACCATTCTCGATCTGCGGAATAACCCCGGTGGCTTGCTGACGGCAGCGGTCGACGTGTCAGAGCAGTTCGTGGGGAACGGAAAACTGATTGTCTACACCAAGGGCCGCGAGGGGAAGAAGGATGAGTGGTTCTCCAAGACCAAGGAGACCTTGGAGGATTCTCCGATGATCATCCTGGTGAATGAAGGGTCCGCGAGTGCGTCCGAAATCGTCGCCGGTGCCTTGCAGGATTGGGGGCGCGCGGTGATCGTCGGAACGACCTCATTCGGCAAAGGATCGGTGCAAACGATTCTTCCACTTGGTGATGGGTCGGGTTTGCGCCTCACGACGGCTAAGTACTACACGCCGAAGGGGCGTTCGATTCAGTCGACCGGGATCACGCCGGACATCGTCGTGAAACTTCAGACGCCCACCGTGGCGAAGGCCGGTGACAAGGACGGGAAAGAATCCGAGCCGAAGACGGCGAAAAGCGCGACCACTGGTAAGGATTTGTCTCCCAAACCAGCGGAGGACTCGGCGCATAAGAACGGGGCCGTCTCGCTCGGCGACGCAGGCGGAGAAATTTCGGTGGATGACGATGTGCAGTTGCAGAAGGCCGTGGAACTGCTCAAGACCTGGAAAATCTTCAAGGAGCTTCGTCCGGCGGCGTAAGCGTGGCCGGTTGAAGCTGTCGGCGGATGGCCGCGAGTAATGCCTCTTCCGATCCGGAAAATCCTGGTTGCGTTCGTAACAGATGGGACGCAACCAGGGATTCCAGATCGGCCAATGTGCGAATATTCAGTCTGAAATACAGATAACTCACCAATGCATCGGAAAGGCCGGGCAGCGAAGCCCAGGCCGCGACGTCTTTCGGCAACGGCGTCCTCAGCTCTTCATAGGCGCGAATCGTGCCCGTGGAGAGAAACTCTTCAATTTTCCCCGCTAAGTCCTTCCCGATTCCCGGGATCTCTTGCAACGCATGGCGCGCCGCCAAGTCGGTCAGGTCCCCGGTCACGGAAAGGATCGTGTCGGCTGCGTTCCGGTAGGCACGGACGCGATAGGGATTGGCGCGTTGGGCCGCCAGGAGATTCGCCATGGCGCGAAAAATCTGAGCGAGTTGGTGAGCGCGGTTATCCATTGGCAACTCTCAACAGGAGCATGGAGCCATTGTGCGGGCAATCGGTGGCAAACGGCAAGGCCTGTCCAGCGTTGGTTGACAAGCGGTTTTCCCGTTTCATAGGATGATCCGACGTAGTGAGGTGATCCAGTGAACATCCACGTGAATGGCGAATCTCGGGGAACGGGCGACGGGCAGACGGTGGCAGGGCTGTTGCGGGAATTGGACATCCGGACCGACCGCGTGGCGGTAGAATTGAATTTGGAGATTGTGGATCGGCATGACTTCGAGACCCGTGGGCTCCATGAAGGAGATCGGGTGGAAATACTGAGTTTCATTGGCGGCGGAGCCGAATAGGGGTGAACACGATGAATGATCGGTTGGTGATCGCCGGCAGGGAATTTCAATCGCGACTGTGGGTCGGCACTGGCAAATATAAAGATTTTGCGGAAACCAAAAAAGCGATCGATGCCTCCGGCGCGGATGTGGTCACGGTGGCTGTCCGTCGCGTGAACATTACCGATCGTTCGAAGGAAAATCTCCTCGACTATCTCGATCCGAAGAAATACATCATCCTGCCGAACACGGCCGGTTGCTATACGGTGGAAGACGCCGTGCGATACGCTCGGCTGGCGCGTGCGGCCGGCGTATCCGATCTAGTCAAGTTGGAAGTGCTCGGCGACGAGAAAACGCTGTTTCCCGACACGGCGGGCTTGATCGAAGCGGCCAAGATTCTCATCAAGGAAGGATTCATCGTTCTTCCCTATACCAACGACGACCCGATCGTGGCGAAGAAGCTGGTGGACATCGGTTGTCCGGCGGTGATGCCGCTTGCGGCTCCGATCGGCTCTGGGTTGGGAATCCGTAATCCCTACAACCTGAAAATCATCATGGAGACGGTGAAAGTGCCTATCATTGTGGACGCCGGAGTGGGCACGGCCTCCGACGCCGCACTGGCGATGGAGTATGGTGCCGACGCCGTGTTGATGAATACGGCAATCGCCGGGGCTCAGGATCCCATTGCGATGGCGGAAGCCATGAAATACGCCGTCTGGGCCGGCCGATTGGCCTATAAGGCCGGGCGCATTCCTCGTAAACTCTACGCGACGGCGAGCAGTCCGATTGAGGGCATGCTCTGAGAAGTGGTGAGTCATGAGTCGTCGTTGGTGAGTCATGACTTCCGAGTTGATTCCATGCGTCCATGTAGCACTCATCATTCGGGCCTTCCCACGTTCCCCTGATGCCTGCCGTCGATTTCCGCTTGTATCTCGTTACTGATCGTCATCAGACCGCCGGGCGGCCGCTGTTGTCGGTGCTCCGGGAGGCGGTCTCGGCAGGTGTGCGCGCCGTGCAACTGCGTGAAAGAGACCTCCCCATTCGTGACCTCCGTGTAGTCGCAGGCGAGTTGCAAACTGAACTGCGGCAGGCGAAGCTCTTCATCAATGACCGTGTCGATCTGGCCCTTGCCCTGTCTGCTCACGGAGTGCACCTGCGAGAGAGTAGTTTGCCGGTTGCGGTGGTGCGAGGCCTGCTCCAGCCCTCTCAACTGCTGGGAGCCTCCGTGCATTCCATCGAGGGCGCGCTGGCGGCCGAACAGCAGGGGGCTGATTTCGTGGTGTTGGGGCCGATCCATGACACGCCGTCGAAACGAGAGTATGGAGCGCCGCTCGGACTCGCGGCGCTTGAGCGGGCCGCACGGAGCGTTCGTATCCCGATTTTTGCCATCGGCGGCATGACCGCGGATCGGGCGCGCGACGCGCGACAGGCAGGGGCCTTTGGTGTGGCTGTGTTGTCGTCGATTCTGAGCGCAGCCGATGTGGGGCAGGCCACCACATCATTGTTGTCGGCGCTCGAACACGAGTGACAAGGAGATCTCACGAGACGAAAATTTTCCCACACAACCATGTCACGCGCAGGCGCTGGGTGCCGCAGTTGACCACCCCCTATACGGGTGTTAGAATCCGAAAAAGTGTCGATGACCGTCACTGACAAGGATTTATACCGATCCGACGAGTGGGACAATGGCCGACCCAAAAGGGAGTTCAGGCCGACTCCGGTCCTTCCGTGATTCCGTCAAGCGCCTGACTCAATCACTTTCTGACGGAGAGGGAGTCGTGACACACAAAAACGACGAGCACGCGCGCGAGGTCGAAAAACTTCGCACCCAAATCCAGTCGATGGAAGAGGAGATTCGGCGGCTCTACCAGTCACGCTACCAGCTTGAGCAGACGACGAAGCAGAACGAAAAGCTCGTCGCCACCCTCCAAGAAGCCAAATCACAAATCGAAACATTGCGAGCCGAGGTTGAAAAACTGACGGCTCCTCCCTCCACCTACGGAATCTTCTCCAGTCTCGATACTGATGGAACCGGGAATGTCTACGTTTCCGGTCGCAAGATGAAGGTGAGCCTCCATCCTTCCATCAAGGCGAAGGACTTGCGCAAAGGGCAAGAAGTCATTCTCAACGAAGCGTTAAATGTGATCGCCGTGCGTGGGTTCGACGTGCAGGGGGAAGTGGTTCGCTTGAAAGACGTGCTGGAGGGCAATCGCGCGCTGGTCACCCTGCATTTTGACGAAGAGAAGGTCGCGGAACTCGGGGAGCCCTTGCTCAGCGAACGACTCAGTGTGGGTGACCATCTCCTCTATGACGTGCGATCGGGGTGTGTCATTGAGAAGCTACCCAAGTCGGAAGCCGAGGAACTGGTGCTCGAAGAAGTGCCGGATGTGGATTACGAGCACATCGGCGGACTTCAGAAGGAAATCGATCAGGTTCGCGATGCGGTGGAACTGCCGTTCCTGTACCCGCACATTTTTTCCAACTATAAATTGAGTGCGCCGAAAGGGGTTCTCCTGTACGGCCCGCCGGGCTGTGGCAAGACCCTGATTGCGAAAGCCGTTGCCAGCTCGATTGCCAAGAAGCTTGGACACTTGAAGGATAAGCAGCTGCGCAGCTATTTCCTGCATGTCAAAGGACCTGAACTGCTGAATAAGTATGTCGGTGAGTCGGAACGGCAGGTGCGTGAAGTCTTTAAGAAGGCCAAAGAACGTGCCGACGACGGCCATCCGGTGATCGTATTTTTCGACGAAATGGATGCGCTGTTCCGTACGCGCGGCACCGGCATTTCCTCGGACATCGAGTCGACCATCGTGCCGCAATTCCTCTCCGAGATCGATGGGGTGGAGCGTCTGACCAATGTGATCGTCATCGGCGCCAGCAACCGTCAGGATCTGATCGATCCGGCGGTGCTCCGGGCCGGTCGCCTTGACGTGAAGGTGAAGGTCGGGCGGCCGGATATGACGGCGGCCAGGGATATTTTCTCGAAGTATGTGACGACCGATCTGCCGTTTGCCGAAGAAGATCTCAAGCGGCATGGCGGGGATGCGCGGGCGTTAGTGGACTCGCTGATGAACATGACCGTAGACGCCATGTATGCTACGACGGATGAGAATAAATTCATCGAGGTCACGTATGCGAACGGCGAGAAGGAAGTGCTGTACTTCAAAGACTTTGCCAGCGGAGCCTTGATTGAAGGAATCGTCTCGCGCGCCAAGAAGTTTGCGGTGAAGCGCGCGATCGCGCAAGAAGGGACCGGTCTGCGGGCAGAAGATTTGATCCGGGCGATTCGGGAGGAGTTCAAGGAACACGAGGACCTGCCGAATACGACCAACCCGGACGATTGGGCGAAGGTTGCGGGCAAGAAAGGCGAGAAGATTGTCCACCTTCGGACGATCAGCGGCGGGCCTGGAGAGGCGCGTCAAATTGAAACCGTCAATACCGGTCACTATCTGTAGTGCGCGAGATTTCATGAACGACTCCCATACGCACAGCCCATCGCGTGTCATCGGCACGGAGACGGAATTCGGTATCGCCAGCCGGGACCCAAATGCGGCCGATCCGGTGGCCAACTCCATACATCTCATCGGTCATTACCCCAATCTGCCGGCGCCTCACGCGGTGTGGGACTACGAGAATGAAAACCCGTTGCTGGATGCGCGTGGGTTTGAAGTCGATGGAGAGCGGGAACGGCCGGGGCCTGACTACAATCGGCAGTTGAACAAGGTGCTGGCTAACGGCGGCCGGCTCTATGTCGACGGTGCGCATCCTGAATACTCCACGCCGGAATGTACCAACGCCAGGGAAGTCGTCGCCTTTGAGCGGGTTGGGGAACGCATTGTGGCGCAGGCGTTGGAGCAGATTACGAAGGAGCGGGGGCGGGACCAGTTCGTCCTGTACAAGAACAACTCTGACGGCAAGGGCAACAGCTACGGGTATCATGAGAACTATCTCGTTGCCCGCTCAGTGCCGTTCGAGCGGATCACGCAGGTGTTGATGCCGTTCCTCGTGACCCGCTCCATCTTCGCCGGCTCGGGAAAAGTCGGGGCGGAGAATCAAACCAGTCCTGTCGACTATCAAATTTCGCAACGCGCCGATTTCTTTGAAACCCTCGTCGACCTCAACACCATGGTTCGCCGGCCGATCATCAACACGCGGGACGAACCCCATTCTGATTCCGCCAAATACCGGCGGCTCCACGTCATAGTCGGTGATGCCAACATGGCCGAACTGTCGACCTACCTCAAGGTGGGCACGTTGTCGATTGTGCTGGAGTTGCTTGAGGCCGGGGCTGAACTGCCCAAGATCACCCTCGCGGATCCGGTCAACGCGATCAAGCAAGTGTCCCGGGACGTGCGTGTCCAGGAAAGCGTGAAGTTAGCCGACGGTACCTCGTCGACGGCCATTGCCGTGCAGCGCGCGTACCTCAAGGCTGCGCAAGGGTACTTCGCCTGTCACGAACTGAGCCAAGTCACGAAAGATGTGTTGGTGCGCTGGGAAGACGTGCTTGACCGATTGGAGCGAGACCCGCGATTGCTAGTCCGTGAACTGGACTGGGTCGCCAAGCGCTACTTGATTGAGTCCTATATGGATCGCAAGTCTTGCGGCTGGGATGATCCGCGCGTCCGCCTGATGGATTTTCAGTACCACGACGTCAGACCCGAAAAGGGGCTCTATTACACGCTTGAACGAAGCCACATGATCGAACGGATTGCCTTGGATCATGAAATCGCGCGGGCCGAAATGCATCCGCCTGTCGGCACGCGGGCTTTTTTCAGAGGCCAATGTGTGCGGAAGTACCCGAATGTCGTCTACGGGGCGAGTTGGACGTCCGTGCTGTTCGATATCGGCCAGAACAAAATCAAGCGGATCCCCTTAATGGATCCGCTCCGCGGCACCGAAGCGCTGACGGGGGAACTCCTGGCCCAAGCGGAAACTGCGGCAGCATTGCTGGCAAAACTTTCGTCCTGACGACGACACCTGCATGACACACCACTCATCGCTCCCACATCACGACGGCTCCAGTTTTTTTGACTTTCTCACGCAGTGCCATCCTGACTTGCGTCCCGGGATCGCGGATTTGTCCGGGGCGCGACTGACGAATCCCGTGGACTTGAGTCGGGCCGGCAGCATGCCGGTGCCCCATGGCACCACGGTGCTGGCATTGAAATATCGAGACGGAGCGATCATTGCCGGCGATCGTCGAGCCACCGAAGGGTTCCAAATCGCCGACCGACGTATTGAAAAGGTCTTTCGTATCGATGACTACTCCGCCATGGCCATTGCGGGAGCCGCCGGCCCCTGCATCGAGATGGCCAAACTCTTCCAAACCGAACTCGAACATTACGAGAAGTTGGAAGGCGTGCAGCTGTCTTGCGAGGGCAAGGCCAACAAGCTGGGACAGATGGTGAAGGCCAATCTCCCCATGGTGTTCCAGGGCCTGGTCGTGATGCCGCTCTATGTCGGCTATGATCTCAAGCGGAAGGAAGGGCGGATCTTCAAGTACGACATTACGGGTGGTCGGTACGAAGAGTCCGACCACCATTCCATCGGGTCAGGCGGCAAGGACGCACGCAACACGATGCGTGAATATTACCGACCAGGTCTGCAGGAAGACGAGGCGCTTCGAGTCGGTCTGCTGGCGCTGTACAATGCCGCCGATGAAGATGTCGGAACCGGCGGACCGGACTTGGTTCGAGGCATTTTTCCGACGGCCAAGATCGTGAGCGGCGCCGGCATTGTCGATGTGCCGGAAGACCGGGTTCGTGCCTTGTACGACACCATACTCGCGGAGCGAAGGAGATCTTAGTCGATGCCGTTGCCGTACTACGTCTCGCCTGAACAAATGATGCAGGATAAGGCGGAGTATGCCAAAAAAGGCATTGCCAAAGGCCGCTCCATCATTGCATTGGAATTTGTCGACGGCATTTTGCTCGCGGCGGATAACCCCAGCGCCTCGTTGCACAAAGTGTCTGAGGTGTATGACCGCATTGCCTTTGCCGGGGCGGGGCGGTACAGCGAGTTCGAACATCTTCGCAAGGCGGGGATTCGTCATGCTGACCTGACCGGCTACATGTACAGCCGCGAAGATGTGAGTGCCAGAACCCTGTCCAATGCCTATTCGCAGAGTCTGGGAACGGCCTTCAGTACGGATGTGAAACCGCTGGAAGTGGAAATCCTGGTCGTGCAGGTCGGTGTGAACGGCCAGGCCAATGAAATTTTCCGGATCTCGTTCGACGGCAGCATCGTGGATGAAAAAAATCTTGCGGTGATCGGCGGGCGATCCGAGGCAGTGCAGCAATATTTGCGTGAACATGCCAGCCCGCAACCGCCGACATTGAAGGATGGACTGCGGCGCTGCCATGCCGCCCTCGAGCAGGTCGCCACGCAGAAGATTCCCTCAGAGAATCTCGAAGTGGCCGTGCTCGACCGAAACCGCCAGGGGCGAAAGTTCAGACGCTTGAGCAGCGCCGATATCTCCCAACTCTTCAGCTGAGCCCCCTTCCCGCGACGTCCATCCTCCTGCGGTCCCCCGCCTCTACATCAGAGTGTTGCGCAATGCCGAAGGGAAATCTGGGCTTCGGTTGAAGCGTTACGCGTCACGGTGTATTCTGAAAGCAGCTGAGGACGAGAGGCTGTTCCATGCAACAACGTATTTTCGGCCTGGAGAATGAGTATGGCCTGATTTTTTCTCCCAACGGGAAGATTTATCTTCCGATGGAGAAAGTGCTGGGGTATATCTTCGAAGGACTAATTCCCAACAGCTGGCCGTCCAACGCGTTTCTGGTCAACGGCGCGCGGTTTTATCAAGATACCGGCTGCCATCCCGAGTACTCCACGCCGGAGTGCGATAACATTCTCGATCTGGTGATTCACGACAAGGCAGGCGAGCGCCTGCTGGAAGCCTGTTTGCCGGCGGCCGAGGAGCGGCTTCGTGAAGAGGGCCTCTCTGGCGAGATCTATATCTTCAAGAACAACACCGACTCACTCGGAAACACCTATGGCTGCCATGAAAACTATCTCATGCGGCGGGATGTGGATTTTTGGAAGGTGACCGAGCAACTCATCCCCTTTTTCGTCACCCGCCAGATCTACTCCGGCGCGGGCAAGGTGCTGAAAGTATCAGGCAAGCCGCAGTATTTCATCTCGCAGCGGGCGCAGCACATCCACGAGAAGACCTCGTCCTCGACGACCTCCTCACGGAGCATCATCAATACCAGGGATGAACCGCATGCCGACGCGGAAAAATATCGACGGCTCCACATCATCGTGGGCGATTCCAATATGTCGGAATATGCCACCTACCTGAAAGTGGGCACCGCTACCTTGGTGCTCTCGATGATCGAAGCGGGGTTCTCCGTGGCCGGCATGGAGCTTGAGGATCCCGTGAAGGCCATCCGCGAGATTTCCCGAGACCCCACCCTGAACAAGAAGGTCAAGCTGGATGACGGCCGACAGATGACCGCGATTGAAATCCAGCGTGTATACGTGAAGCGCGCGACGGAGTTTCTCGACGCGCAGGCCCATGATCCAGTGTTGGACGATGTGCTGACGAAGTGGGTGTCGGTCTTGGATCGACTGGAAGAGGACCCGATGCAACTGGTCCACGAGGTCGATTGGGTGATGAAAAAGCATCTGATTCAATCCTATACTGAGAAGAAGGATTGTGGTTGGGACGACCCCCGGGTCTTCCTGCTGGATTTGCAGTTTCATGACGTCAAACGCACCCGCGGGCTGTATTATTTGATGGAGAACCGCGGCATGGCCGTTCGTGTGGTCGAGGAAGAAGCCGTGCAGCGAGCCATGTCGGTGCCGCCGCAGACCACGAGGGCCAAAGTCCGGGGAGATTTTATCCGGTTTGCTCGAGCCAAAAACCGCTCGTATACGGTAGACTGGACCTATTTGAAGCTGAACGGCTACTGGGAGGAAACCATCCTCTGTATGGACCCCTTCAGTGCCGTAAACCGACGGGTTGAGGAATTGTTGTCGCAGGTGTCCGGGGCGCGGATGTATCGGTAAGGCGGCGTGACGAATTGAGTCGAGCCACAGCCATGTCATTTCTCGATCGCTTCCTGATCATCTCGGTCGTGTTGCTGGCCAGCGTGTTCCCGGTCGAGTTGTTTCCGAACACAGGGCCGGTGCCGCGTGGCGGCGATGGGCAGTTCAGCGGCAAGCAGGGGCAAGTCGTGGTGATCACGGTTCCTGACCTGAAGGATGCCGCGACCGTCAAGGGACATTTCCTGGGCCGCACCATGCCACTGTTTCCAAACCCTGCCGTCGGAGGAACCGGCTATATCGGGTTGCTCGGCATCGACCTTCAGGACGAGCCTGGTGCGCATGAATTGACGATTGATGCGCAATCGGGCGAGCAGACACGGCATTTCTCCTTTCAGGTGTTAGTTGTGAAGGAGAAGTTTGCGGTGGAGCATCTCAAGCTGCCGAAGGACAAAGTGGACCTTGATGAGAAGGCTGCGGCCCGTTGGAAAGCCGAGCAGGAGCAGGTGCGCAAGGCGCTGGCAGAAGAGTCCGGTATGCGATTGTGGCAGACCGGCTTCATTGAACCGGTTCACGGCAAGCGCACGGGAATATTCGGCAGCGTCCGCATCATGAACGGGCAGCCCAGAAATCCGCACAACGGGGAAGATATCGGTGCTCCGATGGGGACCGACGTCATGGCCAGCAACGACGGGGTGGTGCGCCTCGTCGTCGATCATATTTTTTCAGGCCGCGGCATCTTCGTGGACCATGGCCTTGGACTGTATTCGATGTATTTTCACCTGTCGGACGTGCTGGTCAAGGAAGGCGATTTGATCAGGGCCGGTCAGGTGATCGGAAAAGTCGGCGCCACCGGTCGGGCGACCGGACCGCACTTGCATTGGGGCATGAAGGTCAACGGCGCTCGTGTGAATCCCTACACGCTGCTTGATCTGCCGTTTCCGAAGAATCCCGCCGCCGATCTGCCGATGGTAGCAAGTCCAGCCGGTGCTGCACAGCCGGACGTCACTCCTGCCGCCGTCGGCGGCGACACACGGTAGCCCGTTTCTCCAGCCGTCTCCTCATCACGGTTCCCTGCTGACAATGTGACAGGAGGTTAGGGTGTCTCAGAGCTATCTCTGCAGGCTTCCTGCTGCGCGGGCGATTCAAGCGCGGTGGCCACGGCCTTTGTCAGAGATTCCGGGGTGTAGGGTTTTGGCAAGAACGCCATCCGAGCATCGAAGTGCTGCAGGAGTACCCCGTCCCGTTCCGAATAGCCCGATGTCAGGATGACTTTGAGATCGGGTTGGAGGGCTTGGAGTTCGCTGGCCAATTGCGCGCCTCCCATGCCCGGCATCACCATATCGGTCACCAAGAGCGCAATCTGTCGCCCTTGATCACGAACCAGCCGTAACGCCTCCTCGCCGGATCGTGCCGCCACCACGTGGTAGTGCTGGGCGACGAGGATAGTATGTGCCAAGCCTCGCACCATTTCGTTGTCTTCCACCAGCAAAATGGTCTCGGATCGTTCACCCGCCGGCTTCGTCGTGGCGGGGGGGCGGAGTGCCTCGGAGTCCTCGGCGATGCGAGGAAGGTAGATGGTAAAGGTGGTCCCTTTGCCCAATTCGCTTGTAATGCCCACAGTGCCTCCACTCTGTCGCACAATGCCGTACACGGTAGACAGGCCCAGTCCGGTGCCTTTGCCCAACTCTTTCGTCGTGAAAAACGGTTCGAAGAGATGCCCCAAGGTTTCGACACTCATCCCGCAGCCGGTGTCACGAACGGCCAGGGTCACATAGGGACCGGGAATCAAGGGATCGGACCAGAAGGGATCGGAGTGGGTGACCGTCACTTCCCCGGTTTCCAATTCGAGCCGTCCTCCGTGCGGCATGGCGTCTCGCGCATTGACGACGAGGTTCATCACCACCTGCTCGATCTGCCCCGCATCCGCTTTGATACGCCCCAGCGTCGGGTCTAGCTTCAGCACGAGTTGGATGTCTTCGCCGATGACGCGCTTCATGAGTTCGACAATATCACTCACACGGTCATTGAGATTCAGGGGTTGACGTTCCACGATTTGATGGCGCGTGAACGCCAACAATTGCCTGGTCAATCCCGTCGCCTTGTTGCCGGCATCTCTGATTTGGGCCATACCGCGTTGCGCACGAGAGGTAAGTCCCGGTTCATCCATGAGTAACTCGGCCCAACTGTTGATGATCGTCAGCAAGTTGTTGAAGTCGTGTGCGACGCCGCCCGCCATGCGACCCAAAGCTTCCATTTTCTGGGCTTGTCGCAATTGCCGTTCGAGGTCTTTCCGGTTGAGAAATTGGCTGATCATGGCCCCCAATTCGGAGATGCGCTCCAACCGTGCCGGTGTCGGGCGGAGGACTTCAGAAACAAAACACTCAATGATGCCAAGGATGTTTTTCCTGGTCGAGATCGGGAAGGCGATGGCGCCGTGCAGATCGGCCTGCCGTGCGGCTTCCCGCGCGGGGGATGCGGCTTCCATGAGAATATCGGGAGAGAATACTGCGGTGCCGGTCCTCCACGCGCGTCCGGCGAGGCCCATATGTTGTGTCAGCGAGAGGGATTCGTAACTCTTGGCGAACGCCTCAATGGGGGCACTGGCCCGATGCCACAACGCGTTACAGTGAAGCGTCTGATCTTGTGGATCCACGAGCCATAAGGCGCCCACGGTCCAGCCCTGCAGTTCGCATATGGCGCGAAGGATTCGCGGTACGGCTTCACTCAGCGTCACGGACTCTTCAAGGGCCAGACCCACGGCGAGTTGGACGGCGTGCATCGTTTCCGCCTGCCGGCGTTCGGTGATGTCGGTCTTGGCTCCGATCATCCGATGGGGTCTGTGTTCACGATCGCGTAGCACATAGCCGTGGTCGACGACATAGGCGTATGTGCCGTCGTTCCTGCGAAACCGATATTCGGCCGTCCATAAGTGCTGATCCGACTCGAGGACGCGCGTCAGATTGGCGATGACCGCCTCACGGTCTTCCTGATGCACCTGATCGGCCCAGGGGATTTGATGCCGCTCCAGGTGTGACGTGGCCGGTTCGTAGACGGACTGATACGCCTCGTTGAACCAGGTCGTGCCGGACGCAATGTCCCAATCCCAAATGCCGTCCTGCGTCGCCAGGCAGGTGAGGTGAAAACGTTCTTCGCTCTTCCGCAGGGCTTGCTCGACCCGGTGCCGTCCCATGGCATAGCGGATGGCGCGTCTCAGCGCATCACCGGTCAGTCTGCCTTTGACCAGATAATCCTGCGCACCGCGTAGCAGAGATTTTTCAGCGACGAGTTCATTGTCGAGACCGGTCAGCACAATGACCGCCGCTTCGCCGGCCTGTGGCCGCACCCGGTCCAGGGTTTCAAGTCCGTGGCTATCCGGCAGTGAAAGATCGACGAGCACGGCGTCCACGGGGCCGCCCATCAGCTTGGAGAGGCCCGTCTCAAGCCGGTCTGCCCAATCCAGCGAGATGTCGTGGGATGCCTGCTCGCAGAGCGCGGTCCGGATCAGTTCCGCATCGTCCTCATTGTCCTCAATCAGCAACACATGCATGTGTTACCTCTTCAGCATGGGCACTTTCGAGACCAGCGTCCAATACAGTTCGAATTCTTTGACGACGGCGATAAAGCGGGTGAAGGTGACTGGTTTTCGAATATACGAACAGGCGCCTTGTTCGAATGAACGAACAATGTCCTCCTCCCGTTCGCTGACCGTCAGGATGACGACGGGGAGCGCGCGAAACCGGGGGTCCGATTTGATTTCTTCCAGCACTTCGAGTCCTGTCTTCTTCGGCATATTGATGTCCAGCAGCACCATGCCGGGAAGCGGACATTGGCTGAAGGGGCCTTCTCCGCGCAGGTAGGCCATCGCCTCGGCCCCATCCCGGACCACGGCGACTCTGTTGGTCATGTTCACGGTCTCGAACGCTTCGCGGATGAGCAGAATGTCATCTTCATTGTCCTCAGCGATCAGAATGTCGAATGGTCTCAACGTCATGGTCCTACCTCTTTCGCAACCTGCCGGTTGATGCCGAATGTGATGAAAAACTCCGATCCTCCGCCTTCTCGTGGGGAGACCCAGGCGCGCCCGCCATGCCGTTCCGCCACTTGGCGCACGATGGCCAGACCGGCTCCGGTTCCTTCGATGTCGCGTCCCACCGCTCGCCGGAACAACTCAAAGATGCGCTCGTGCTGATCGGGAGGTACCCCGGGGCCACGGTCCCTCACGACTAGTCCGGCCGACTCCGCCCCTTCCAGATCGATCTCGACATGGGGGGCGATCTCGATGTCCGGCGCTTCCCCCGGGGCCACAAACTTCAACGCGTTCGCGATCAGGTTGTAGAGGCCCTGGACTGCCCACGTCGTATTGACCCGGAGGCGCGGCAAGGGAGAGCGCACCGTGACCCTGGCTCCGGTGGCTTTGATACGGCTTTCCAGTCTCCGCAAGACTTCCTGGATCAGGTGATTCGCGTCGATCTCCTCCACGGGTGGCTCCATCCGCTGGGCGCGGGAGAGGTCCAGAATATCCGTCAGTAACTGGTCGAGCCGCTGGGTGGCCCGGACGATGCGGCGAAGAAAATCTTGGCCCTTCTCGTCCAGCCGGTTTGCATAGCGTTCCTGGATCAGCACCGAGAAACTTTCGATGGCGCGCAGTGGTTCCTTCAAGTCGTGCGAGGTCACGTAGAGAAGGGTTTCGAGATCCTTGTTCTTCTTCAGGATCGTCAACTCCGACTGACGACGTTCAGTGATGTCCCGGTTGGTTTCGAGCACGAGGCGGCGGCCACCTGCTTTCATCAATCCCCATCGGCTCTCCACCAGTACCTCCCGCCCGTCTTTGGTGCGATGGTGAATCTCGCCGGTCCAGGCGCCGGTAGCGTCCAACTCGGCATAGATGACTTCAAGCGGACAGGGGGGTCTGCTTTTCAGCAGGGTATGGCTGTTCCGTCCGACTGCCTCTGCTCGAGTGTAGCCGTACAATTGCTCACACCCTCGATTCCAATCCAGTATGCCCCGCTCGGTATCCCATGAAAAAATCGGATCGTAGGACAATTCGATGAGCCGACGTTGCTGCGTCAAGGTGTCCTCGGCACGCTTGCGCTCCGTGATATCACGCGCGATCGTGGAGACTGCCGCAACTTGGCCGTTCGCATCCATGATGGGAGACACGGTCAAGGATACCTGGATGGGGTGGCCGTCCTTGTGGATGCGTACGCTTTCGAATTGCTGGACGCCGATGCCTGCTTTGACCTGCTCGATAAGAATCGATTCTTCCACTCGACGATCGGGCGGCAGGATCCGGGAAATGTGCTGGCCGATGATGTCTTCGCCGGAGTAGCCGAACATCAGTTCGGCGCTTTTGTTCCAGGACTCAATGCGTCCCCCCAGTGATTTGCTCATGACGGCATCGGAGGATGATTCCACGATGGCGGCAAGCCTGGCCTGGAGCTCCTGGGCCTGTTTCCGATCGTGCATGTCGGTGTAGGTGCCCACCCATTTGAGTACGTGCCCGTCCTGGTCCCGGATGGGTGTCGCGTGCACATGGAACCAGCGGTAGACTCCGTCGGCCCGCTTGAAACGCAGTTCAGCATCGAGAGGCTGCACACGAGCCACGGCATCGCGCCATTGCTCGGTAATTGTCGGGCGGTCTTCGGGGTGGACATGCTGGAGACATCCGGTGCTGAAGGGCTCTTCTGCGGAGCGACCCGTATACGTCGCCCATTGCGGGCTCAGATAGTCACAGGTGCCGTCCGGGAGACAGGTCCAGATCGGCAGGGGGAGCGATTCGACCAGTTCACGGAACCGGCTTTCACTGGCGGTCAATGCCCGATGAATCTGCTGGCTTTGTACCAGTTCCTGCTCAAGGCGCTGATTGGTTTGGAGCAGGGCGGTGGTGCGTTCCGCCACCAGCGCTTCGAGCGACTGATGACTCTGACGCAACGCCTTCTCGGCTCGTTTCCGCTCCGTCATATCGATGAGTGTGGAGCGACTGGAGATAAACCGCCCCTGCCCGTCGGTCACGGCCGTGGCGCTCAACAGTATGGGGAAGGTCGATCCGTCTTTCCGAATCAGCTCAAACTCGAGATCCTCAATATGACCGTCCCTGATAAATTGCGGGAATCGTTCCTTGAATAGGGCAACCCCAACAGGGGTGACTAAATCTGTGAATCGCTGTTTGCCTATGAGTTCTTCCTTCGTATACCCCAACCAGTCCAACTCCGTCTGGTTCATGGCGACGATTAGGCCGGTGGAGTCCAACGAATGGTATCCGCAAGGGGCCCGGTCATAGAGGTCCTGCACGTCCTCGGCGGTTTTTTTCAGGAACTGCGATCGTTCTCGAAGGGCCACCTGTTCCGCGGCCATCTCCGCTGACTTACGCCCCTCACGAGTCAACCGTTTCTGTTGATCAATCAGGTAGGCCATGAGCGGAAAGATGATGAGACTGAAGGAACGATTAATTTGCGGAAGCCAGGTGGGGACTTCAGCCATGTCAGTGGAAAGAACATAGCCGAGGAATGTCAGCGCCATGCAGGTCACCGCGACGAAGGGGGAGCTCCAGCGATGGGGCGTTCCGGATGTCAGGATGAGCGGCAGGATATAGAGGACCCACACGGGGACGCCAAGGGGGGTCATGCAGTCCAGAAGGAACGTGCCGCCTATGAGGGCGGCCATCACAGCGAAGAGGCTCAGTCCGCGAATGTGAGGCGTCAGCTTCTCGGTCGTTAGCCCGTGGAGACCATCACTGGTCATGGGGCTCCTGGTTCGTGGATCGCGGCGCCGTCGCTCAAGCTACTGCCGTGAGCGATACAACAATGATGCCGTTCACTATGAATAAGAACAACAAAATCCAATAGATGCGATATGCCCTAGTAAAATACCTAGACCATGAACTATAGGCAGAGATTTGGTGATGGGTGAAAGGAGCCGATGTTTTGGCTGCAGCCGTTACGGATTCTTAGAAATTTGTCTCGCTGCTGGAGGACGTTTTATTCAGAACGGTGGCTGCGGCTTTCGATAAGGCGGCGTCTTGGTCGTGGTCCAACGCATAAATACGGAATTGCACGAGCCGGGTCGGCAGCAGATCCAGCAATTCTTCCAAAGGCTCGGTGGACAGCCCCTTGGTCCCGGGATCGTAGACGAGCAGAGGGGTCCCGCGCGTGTCCTTGGGGTCGGGGCGGGGGTCGAGCGGCGCCATATCGACGCGGAAAGGGAGGGTGCGCAATTTGGGGGGCAGCGCCGACTGAATCTGTTGTTGGAAATGGATGTGGCTGGGGAAGTCCATGCCCCGCTCGACCCCTTTTTCCTTGAGGACCGTGCTGTAGGCCATTTTCCATTTCACGTCGCGTCCGAGGATGTGCGCCCATTCCTCATGCAGGCGGCGGAGCGCGCTGTTTGCGGCCTTCTTCCATCGCCGGACATCTTCCAGCAGCGACCAGTCCGTCAACGTCAGGTAATCGTCCATGTGAGTGGCCGGATTGGCGGGAAAGAGCCGCTTCATGGTGTCGCCGAAGATATCACGCAAATGGATGTCGATTGCTCTGGTGGTCCGGTGATAGTAGACATTGGAGTAGAGATACATGCGGGTGTTCAGAAACATGTGCAGGGCCGGGAGTCCGGTCTTATGGATGGTGAAGCCCTTGTCCGTAATGATGGTGTAGTGGATCAGCCGGGTGAGATCGACCGGTCCGACCGCGACGCCGCACATATAGGCGTCGCGCAAGACATAGTCCAGATTGTCGGCCGTGTAGCTGCCCGAAATGACCGGTTGGAGGACATTGATCCAGCGCGGAATGCGGGAATTGTCCTTGCCTTTTTCTTTCAAAATTACATGGGCGATGTGATCCGGATTCAGTTCCTCACCCCGCTCGAAGGGGCCGGACGGGCTGCGCCGGATTTTTTTGATGAGTGGTCCCAGATGCTCGCGCACGATGATCTGACCCAATTTCTCGTGGGACAGGCCGAAGCTATGGAGGTGGTTATCATCGAAAAAATGGCAGAACGGGCCGTGCCCGATATCATGGACGAGCGCGGTAATCCGCAAGAATTCTTCCACGAACGAGGCGGAGGGAAGATCGGGGACGGCCTGTCGCAGAAACGGATACAGGTGACGGGCGAACCGTCCGGCGACATGCATGGTTCCCAACGAGTGCACGAACCGCGTATGTTCGGCGGAGGGATAGACCCATCGGGCACTCTGCAGTTGGTAGATGTATCGCAGCCGCTGGACCCAGGGGGAGTCGATCAGGTCCTTTTCCGTGCGCTCGGACGGATCGGGAGTCGCATAGGGCACGGTGAACGAGACGTATTCATGGATCGGATCGGCAATAAGCGCGGAACCGTCATAGGGCGCTGGAGGAATGGCGGAAGGTAGTTTCATGCGTGGCCGACAGTTGCCTGATCTTAGCCCAGGCCGGATGACGGGGGCAAATGCGGGGCGCAGTCGTCCGCGTGGCTTCGTCGATACTTGGTGAGCACGAAATAGGCGATGGGATAGGCCAGCAGGGCGCCGGCGATGCTCAGCACCATCCCGCCCAGCGCAAACGGCCAAGCATAGGGGGCGACCTGATGATAGATGCCCATGAACGAGAGATCGCTCCAATCGAATGAGGGAAAGTCCCGCACTCCGAGGAGGACCGCGCCGGTCCAGTAGGTGGCGCCGAGAATGGGAATGAGGGTCCAGGGGTTGTTGAGAAAAGCTCCAGCGAGCAGCGCCACCACGTTCCACCCGAACGCCCAAGCGCAGAATCCCACCATGACCATATGCAGGCCATAGGCCGGTGAAAAACCGATGAAGACGCCGATCGCGAAGGCCAGCGCCGTCCGATGCGGCGATTCATCGAGATGGAGAATTTGGCGAAATAGCGAGCGTAGGTTGGCCATAAGGCGTCTGCCCGGCTGATACTGTTACGACGGTCTTCGAAAATGTTCGTAGCTGGTCAGCGGCAGGGGACTGGTGGTGCCCTGTTCCGTTCGCAAGCGCAGGCCGGACCGTTTCGGGGTGATCGTGCCGATACAGGTACAGTGAAACGGGGTCTTTTTTACCAGCCGCTCAAAGCGGGCTTGTTGGCCGGCCGGTACGGTAAACAGCAATTCATAGTCCTCGCCTCCTTGCAGGGCAATCTCCTGTGGGGATAGGCGGTAGGCTGCCGCATAAGCTTGGCAGGCCGCGGAGATCGGGAGCGAGCCGCCAAGGATCTCCGCCCCGACGTCGCTGTCTTCGCAGATGTGACGCAGATCTCCGGTGAGGCCATCGGAGAGGTCGATGGCTGCCCCGGCGAGCCCTTGCTTGACCAGCCACTGGCCTTCGGCGATACGGGCAGAAGGGCGATGGTGGCGGGCGAGGAGAAACCGCGCGTGTGCGGCAGGAAGCGTTCGGCGTCGGCGGGAACTCAGGAGGTCCAGTCCGGCGCGGGAGTCGCCCAGGGTCCCGGTCACATAGAGTCGATCCCCGACTTTGGCGCCGCTACGCAGCAGGGCGCGACCGGGGCGCACCACGCCGGTCAGGGTGATGCTGAGAAAGAGTCCGTGCTTGGAGGCCGAGGTGTCGCCGCCGACGAGGCAGACTCGATAGGGGGCGGAGGCCTGCATCATGCCGCGGTAGAGTTGATGAATCTCCGTCGTCGAGCAGGTTGACGGAATGGCGATGGAGACCAGCATGAACCGGGGTGTACCGCCCATGGCGGCGATGTCGCTGAGGTTGGCGATCGCCGCTCGGTAGCCGATGTCCTCATAAGACGAGGTGGCGAGGTCGAAGTGTACCCCTTCGGCCAGCAGGTCCGTGGTGATGAGGGTCCACTCGGTCGAGGAGGTCTTGATGACGGCGGTGTCGTCGCCGATGCCGAGGGCCACTTGCCGGTCGGGTTTTGCTGCCCGGGCTTGCAAGCGACGAATCAGGCCGAACTCGCTGCGTACCGGGCGAGCCCGGCGGGATCCGCCTGATGGCATCAGCGCACCAGATTCCGGGTCGTTCGTCTCAGCAGCAAGTCGGCAATAACGATCACGCGCCTCACGCTCGGGGGAACTACAGGGCTAGTGACGAGGACACCGCCGGGCGCTGTAAGCGCCGGCGGGTTGGGCCGGTTGCTCGCGCCGATCCATTGGCCTTCACCGCTTTTTTCGCGGGAGTCTTGGGCGTCGCCGCGCCCGTCTTTCGCGATGGGCCTCGCCGCAAGGCGGCTTGGATCACGTCATCCACGGTGTCCACGAAGATCAACTCAATGCCCTTGAGGATGTGTTTGGGGATCTCGTCCAGATCTTTCTTGTTGCGTTTCGGCAGCACGACCGTCGAGAGTCTCGCCCGCTTGGCTGCAAGGATTTTTTCTTTGAGCCCGCCGATCGGGAGGACTCGACCGCGTAAGGTGATTTCGCCGGTCATCGCAAGATCTCGGCGCACCGGCACTTGCGCCAACGCGGAGGCGATCGCCGTGGCCATCGTAATGCCTGCGGAAGGGCCGTCTTTCGGCGTCGCTCCGGCCGGCACGTGGATGTGAATATCGTTCTTCGCGAACTGATCGGGGCTGATCCCGAGGGTTTTCTCTCGTGACCGCACGTAGCTCAAGGCTGCCTGGGCCGATTCCTTCATGACGTCGCCGAGATGGCCCGTGAGCGTGAGTTGGCCCTTCCCCTTCATGACGGTGGCTTCGATATACAACACATCGCCGCCGCTCTCGGTCCAGGCGAGGCCGGTCGCGACACCGATTTCGTCCTTTTCCAGCTCCGCCTCGGGGACGAATTTCGCCACACCCAGGAACTTGTTCAGGTTGGTGTGGTCGATCGCATGGCACTCGGCTTTGCCCTCTGCGACTTTTTTGGCGACCTTGCGCATGAGGTTGGCAATCTCACGTTCGAGATTACGGACACCGGCTTCACGCGTGTAGTGCGTGATGACGTGGCGTATTGCCTTCTCTGAGACACGAATATGTTTCTCCGTGATACCGTGTTCGTTCATCTGGCGCGGGATCAGATACTTGTGCGCGATGCCAAGCTTTTCTTCCTCCGTGTAGCCGGGGATATCGATGACCTCCATGCGATCCCGCAGGGCGGGAAGGATCGGATCCATCAGATTCGCCGTCGTGACGAACATGACTTCGGTCAAATCGAAGGGCACCCCGAGATAGTGATCGGTGAAGGTGCTGTTCTGTTCAGGGTCTAAGACTTCCAAGAGTGCGGCCGAGGGGTCGCCTCGAAAGTCCATGCCCACCTTATCGACTTCGTCGAGCATGAAGACCGGGTTGTTCGTGCCCGCTTGTTTCATCCCCTGAATGATCCGTCCCGGCAACGCGCCGACATAAGTCCGCCGATGGCCGCGGATTTCCGCCTCGTCCCGTACGCCGCCCAGGCTGATCCGGACGAACTCCCGGCCCAACGCGCGCGCGATGGATTTTCCCAGCGACGTCTTGCCGACGCCCGGCGGGCCGACGAAACAGAGAATCGGACCCTTCATCTTCTCTTTTAGCTTGCGCACGGCGAGGTATTCGATGATGCGTTCTTTGACCTTTTCCAGATCGTAATGATCCTCGTTGAGCACCTTCATTGCCGCTTTCAGGTCGAGATTGTCCTTTGATTTCTTGTTCCAGGGCAGCTCAACCATCCATTCCAGGTAGGTACGAACGGTGGCCGATTCGGCCGTATCCGGGTGCATCTTCTCCAGCCGCTTCAGTTGTTTCTCGGTTTCCTTCAGGACCTTCTCGGGCATCTTGGCGTCTTTGATCCGCTTGCGGAATTCCGCGACTTCTTCCGCCCGTTCGTCCAATTCACCGAGTTCCTTCTGAATGGCCTTTAACTGCTCGCGCAGGAAATATTCGCGCTGAGTCTTGTCCATCTCGCCTTTGGCCTGGGCTTGGATCTTCTGCTGCATCGAGAGGACGTCGATTTCCTTCGCGAGAATTTCACTGATCTGGCGGAGGCGTTGAATCGGATCGACGATTTCGAGGACCGTCTGGGTAATGTCGACTTTCAATCCCAGGTTCGAGGCGACCATGTCGGCGAGGCGACCCGGGTCCTCCAGATTTTCAATCACGACCATTACATCGGGAATGAGTACTTTGCCGAGGCTCACGATCTTTTCGATCTGTTCTTTGACGGTGCGCATGACCGCCTCGGTCTCGAGCGTGGAGCCCGGTTGTTTCGTCTCGACGAGTTTCTCGATGCGGACGGAATAATAGGGGTCGCTCTGGATGTATTGCTCGATCCGGCCCTTCGCGAGGCCTTGCACCAGAATCTTGATTCGTTCGTCCGGGAGCTTGAGCATCCGCATGATGATGCCCACGGTGCCGACCTGGTGAATGTCCTCCGGCTGCGGGTTCTCTACATCCAGTGATTTCTGTGTGGCGAGGAAGAGCATCCGGTTGCCGGCGAGCGCCGCTTCGATCGCCTTGATCGACATGTCCCGGCCGACGAACAGGGGCAGCACCATGTAGGGGAAGACGACGATATCTCGCACCGGCAGCAGGGGCAGCTGGTCCGGCGGTTCGAGGTTCTGGTTGTTCGAAAAGTCTTGTTCTACTGATTCAGCCATGAGGCTCCAGTTTGCCGATCTAGAGTGTTCGTGTGATGTCGTGCTATGGCACGGTTCGGGCGACGGTCATCCGTCTTGCCCGTGGCTAGGAAGTGGTGGTGCGTGTTCGACCTTGGCCTCGACGACGCACCTCTGTGGCTGCCGGGCGGAGTCGCTGTTGCAGGAACTCGCCGAACGCAGGTCCCAGGGACGGGTTCTTGAGCGCCAATTCCACGGTGGCGATGAGAAAGCCGAGCTTGTCGCCCGCATCATGCCGCTGCCCCTCGACCTCGTGAGCGAACATGGAGGTATTTTTGACGAGCTGGCGCAGGGCATCCGTCAGCTGAATCTCTCCGTTCTTGCCCGGCGGGGTCTTGCGGAGGATCGGGAAAATTTCCGGGGGCAGGACATAGCGTCCAATGACCGCGAGATTCGACGGTGCGTCGGCGGGAGCAGGTTTTTCCACCAGATCGTCGACACGGTGGAGGCCATTGCGTACCTTGCGCGCGGAGATGATACCGTACCGGCTGACTTCTTGCTGTGGTACCTCCTGCACGCCCAAGACCGCGCCTTTGCGTTGCTTGTAGATATGGATCAATTGGGCGAGCCCGGGAACGGCCGCATCGATGATTTCGTCACCGAGGATGACGGCGAACGGTTCGTCGCCGATCAAATGTTGCGCACAGAGCACGGCATGGCCGAGTCCCATGGCTTCCGGTTGCCGGACATAACAAAAGTTGGCCAGATTGGAAATGTGCCGCATTTGATTCAGCACTTGGCCCTTGCCGCTGCCCTTCAAATTCTCTTCCAGTTCGAGGGAACGGTCGAAGTGGTCTTCGATCGCGCGTTTGCCTCGTCCGGTGATGACGATGATGTCTTCGATGCCCGAGGCGACCGCTTCCTCGACGACGTATTGAATCAGCGGTTTGTCGACTAGCGGAAGCATCTCTTTGGGAGAAGCCTTGGTAGCGGGGAGAAAGCGTGTGCCCAGTCCGGCTGCGGGAATAATAGCTTTACGTACATCGGTTCTGATCATAGGGCGATAGTATGTGAAGGGGTAGGTGAAGTCAAGATTTCGTCGGCTCTTTATCAGGCGCGGTGCCGCGCTCGTGACGCGGGGAAACTCCTTTACATTGAAAAATGTGGTCAATATAATCCGAGAGTTTTTCTGCAACTGTGCGGTGGTGCTGCAACGAAAGCGGCGCATCGGTGATGGTCACGGGAACAGTTTGTCAGTGCCTGCGCAAGGCCGGTCGGCTCGCTGGTCGAGATGCGACAGGGGGCGTGGCGTTTTCCCATCTTCACATTCAGGGCAACCAGTGCGTGCATTCCCAGGCGGTACGGAAGGATTGCGGTGACCAAGTCGGGAGGCAGGCGGTGGCTGTCGGTTCTCATCCTGGCGCTCGTGGCGCTCCACGCGATCGGTCTCGGCGAATTGTTGTACGCGCAGGACGGCGTGCCGCTGGTGACCTCGGTCACGATTCGTGGACAGAAACGCATTGAACTGCAGGCGATCGAGGGCCGTCTCACGCTCAAGGCCAACGATCGCTTCACCGCCGAGGCGCTTCGGGAACAGGTCAAAATCCTCTACGGAACCGGTTACTTCGAAGACGTGCAGGTAGAGACGGAGTCGGCGGCAGGCGGGGTGTCCGTCGGGTTCATTGTACGGGAGAAACCGTTCATCACCGAGATCGTGTTCGACGGCAACGAAGAGCTGAGCGACGATAAGCTCAAGGAAAAGATTACGATTAAGAGCCAGACGTTTCTCGATCAGCAACAGGCCAAGGAGAGTGCTGAGAAGGTTCGGCTTGCCTATCAAGAAGACGGCTACTACAACTGCCAGGTGATCCCCGTGATTCAGACGGTGGATGAAGACCGGAAGCGCTTGACCTATTTCATCAAAGAAGGGACCAAGGCCAAAGTCCGGCAGATCCACTTCGACGGCATGCGGGCAGTGACCAAGGAGGAAGTCTTTAAAGTGACGGCCACCCGGGAGTGGATCCCTTGGTACGGGCTCATCACACAGTTGAAGATTCCCTCGCTGCTCTCCGATGCCGGCGTGTTGAAGCGCGAAGAACTGGGAAACGATATCGAGCGCATCCGCGAAGTGTATCTGAACAAAGGCTATCTCAATGTGCAGATCAGCCAGCCGACGTTGGAATTGAGTGAGGACAAGAAGTGGTTCGAAATCAACTACTCGGTTGTCGAGGGCGAGCCCTTCACGGTGCAGGAGGTCGGCTTTCGCGGAAATACGGTCTTCGAAGACCATGAACTGCGGGAAGGTCTGGGGATCCGTCCCGGCGAAATCTTCCAACGGGCGAAGATCCGGGGCGAAATCACCCGCATTACCGACCTCTACGGTGCGAAGGGCTACGTGTTTGCCGATGTCGTCCCGAACGTGACGCCGAACAACGCCGCCCATACCGCTACCATCACCCTCAACGTGAAAGAGGGCGAGATGATGCGGATCCGGGAGATTCACGTCACCGGCAACGATAAGACGCGGGACAACGTCGTGCGCCGGGAATTGCGTTTGGATGAACAGGACGTCATCGATACGCTGGCGTTGAAACGCAGTTTTCAACGGTTGAACAATCTCAATTTCTTTGAGACCGTGGAAATTCTGCCGCAACAGGTCGATGTCGATAAGGTCGATCTCAACGTGAAGGTGAAGGAGAAACCGACCGGCCAGTTCAGCATCGGCGGTGGATTCAGCACCCTGGATAAACTGGTGGCGATTGCGGATATTACGGAAGGTAACCTGGGCGGAAACGGCTGGTTAGGCCGGATTCGCGGACAGTTGGGCCAACAGCGCTCCTTAGGTCTCATCACGTTCCGCAATCCCTACGTGAACGATTCCTACAATGCGCTCCAACTCGATGTGTACCGCTCGATGACCAACTACATTTCGTACTTCGAGTCCAAGTCCGGTGCGAGTGTGACGTGGAGCCGGTGGTTGTCGGAGTATGTGAACGGGAGTGTCAGTCTGTTTGGCGAGCAGCTCAAGTACAGTGATCCGCAAGAAGGGTTGTGTCCGGATCTGATCCCGCTCATTTGCGGTCAGCTCGGGACGCAATCGTCGACGGGCTTTCGTACCTCGATTTTTCGCGACACGCGTGACTATTATCTGGATCCGCGCACCGGCTGGCGATTCAGTCTCGGGGTCGACTACGGAACGCCCGCGCTGGGCGGCAGCAATCACTTTTTTAAGTATTATGCGGACGTGATCAAGTATACGCCGTTGGTGTACGACACGCGGTTTTCGGTGCACGTTCGATACGGCTCGACAGAGGGGATCGGGGGCCGGCCCATTCCCCTCACCGAGCGGTTCTTCGTCGGTGGTATCAACACCATGCGTGGGTTCGTGTTCGGACGGGCGGGTCCTGTGACGCCGAACGGATCCCTCTTGGGTTCCGCGAAGGAGCTCATCTTCAACAACGACTTTATCTTTACCATTTCGTCGGAAGCGAAGTTGAACGGTGTGTTCTTCTTCGATTATGGAAATGGGTTCGACGACAATGAGCCGGTGCGGTTCGACAAGTTGCGCAGCGCGGCCGGATTTGAGGCCAGGTGGATCTCTCCGTTCGGTCCGTTGCGGGCCGCATACGGCATCAATCTCGATCCACGCCCGACCGAACGGATGGGGGTCTTCGAGTTCACCATCGGATCACTGTTCTAAGGCGGCGCCTGTCCGTCGAGGTGCGGGAAAGGAAACGCGGCACATGGGAGGATCACACAACCGATCGGGGACGCGCGGCGCCATGCAGGCCGGATTGTGTGTGGCGCTGCTGGCGATGGCACTCGTGGTCGGGGGGTGCCGTTCAGGTCAATCGGCCGGGCCGGCGTCGACGCGGGTCGGTGTGGTGGATCCCCAGCGTATCCTGGGCGAGACCAACGCCGGGAAACGAGCCAAGGACATGTTGGCCTCGTTTGCCAAAAATCGGCAGGCCCTGATCGAGCTGGAAGAAAAAGAGTTGCGGCGGATGGAAGAAGACTTCGTGAAACAGGGCAGCGTGCTGAGCGCGAACGCCAAGCGTGAACGGGAGGAGCAGTTCCGGCGCCGGATGGCCGAGTATCAGCAAAAAGTGACCGACCTGAATCGCGAAGTGCAGGACAAGCAAAAGGAAGTGTTGGACGGGTTCCGGGACAAGATCGAAGCGCTCTCGGGGAAAGTGGCGAAGCGGCTTGAACTGCAGGCCATTTTCGATCGTGGACGGGGCGGGCCGACGATCTACGCCGATGAGGCCGTGGATGTATCGGTGCAGGTGATCGAAGAATTCAATAAAACGTATCCATGAAGAGGGATCGCATGAACGGACGTAATTGGATCGTGGCCGTGGTCGCGCAGGTGGTGCTGGTCTGGGGTGTGCACTCGGCTCAGGCTGCAGATCGTATCAAAGTTGCGATGATGGATCAGCAACAGGTCATCGAGCGCAGTGTGGCCGGCAAGCGCGCGCTGGAGGAACTCAAGAGTTATTCCACGACACGCCAGAAGATTATCGATTCCGACGACCAGGAATTGAAGGAGCTGGAAAAAGGCATTCAGGATACGACCCTCTCCGAAGAGGCCCGCAAGGAAAAGCAGGAGCATTTCCGGGTCAAGCTGGAGGCGTATCAACGCCGGATTCAGGACTTCAACCGTGAAGTGCAGGAAAAACAGCGGTCGATGGTCGCGGAGTACGCCCAGAAAATTCAGGCCGCCGCCTCGGCGGTGGCGCAAAAGGAAGGGTATACGGCCGTGATCGACAGGGGGAGTGAGACGACCGTCAAGATCGTGGTGTACAGTCACCCGTCGATCGATCTCACGGAACAGATCATCAAGGAATTCGATCGGCAGAACAAGTAGCAGGCAGTCGTCATCGTTCATGCAAGACAGGAGGCGGGGCTGATGTCAGTGATGGACAGTATTGAGATTCAATCGATTCTTCCCCACCGGTATCCGTTTTTGCTCGTCGATCGCATCCGTGAACTCGATCCGGATCGTCGCATCGTGGGGATCAAGAACGTCACGATCAATGAGCCGTTCTTCCAGGGGCATTTCCCGGGGCGGCCGGTCATGCCGGGAGTCTTGATCCTCGAGGCGTTGGCTCAGGTGGGCGGGGTCCTGGCGTTCAAGTCGCTTGGTTCCGTGGGCCGGCCGGTAGTCTATCTCACCGGAATCGACGCGGCGAAATTCCGGAAGCCCGTCGTGCCCGGAGATATTCTCCGGTTGGAGGTGGATGTCCTGAAGAAACGCGCACCCTTCTGGAAAATGCAGGGAAAGGCGTTTGTCGACACCGAGTTGGTCTGTGAAGCGGAAGTCACGGCGATGGTGACGGATGAAAAGCCGGCCGGCGCGCAGTGATCGGCCGATGCGGCTCGACGGCATCCGTGAAGTGAACAGGGTAGAGGGTGATGTGAGGAGGTGTGAGTGAAGATTCATCCGACCGCGGTGATCCATCCGAAAGCGGTGCTCGCAGATGATGTAGAAGTCGGGGCCTACTCCGTCGTCGGAGAACACGTCACAATCGGCGCCGGCACGCGAGTCCTGTCGCATGTGGCGATCGACGGCTGGACCGACATCGGGGAACGATGCGAGTTGCATCCGTTCGTCTCCGTGGGAGGGCCGCCGCAGCATATGCAGTATAAGGGCGAGCCGACCAAAGTCGTGATCGGTCACGACAATATCCTGCGCGAGTATGTGACGGTCAATCGGGCGACCGTGCAGGGCGGCGGCGTGACCTCCGTGGGAAACGCGAATTTTCTTATGGCGTACGTTCATGTCGCCCACGATTGCCATTTGGGTAATCATTTGATTCTGGCGAATGCCGCCAGTCTGGCCGGCCATATCACGATCGGCGATCATGCCATCATCGGCGGGCTCTCGGGCATTCACCAATTCGTGCGAATCGGCGCCTATGCCATGGTCGGAGGCTGTTGCGCGCTCGGGCAGGATCTCCCGCCGTTCATGCGTGCGGCCGGAGGGTACCGGGCCCGCATGTACGGTTTGAACTCCATCGGCCTGCGCCGGCATGGCTTCTCCGCCGAACGTATTGCGGCGTTGAAGCATGCGTACGAGTTGCTGTTCCGGTCGGGACATCGTGTCTCGGAGGCCGTCAAGCTGGCGCGTGAACAGTTCAGTGCGAGTCAGGACGTGCTCCAGGTCGCCGAGTTCATGCAAGGCAGCAAGCGCGGCATTTGTCGGTCGGTCGGAAAAGGTCAGGAAGACGAAGAGGAATAGCCCGGTGGGCGAGCAGGTGCATGCAGACAGGACGGCTCCCCAGGGTGGGCGGATCGGGCTCATCGCCGGCAACGGCCGGTTTCCGATCATCTTCGCCGACAACGCCAGACGGCTCGGGTACGAGGTCTGTGCGGTGGCGCATGAAGGGGAGACCGACCCGGAACTGGCGCAGCATGTCGATCGCATTCACTGGATCAAAATCGGGCAGTTCGGCAAACTGATCGACGCCCTCAAAAGTGACGGCGTGCAACAGGCCGTTATGCTGGGGGGAGTGAAGAAGACCCATGTCTTCTCGACGGTGCGTCCCGACTTTCGTGCCCTGGCCTTGGCGGCCAAGCTGATTCATCTGAAGGACGACGATATCTTGCGCCGGGTCGCGGAGGAGATCGAGCAGGAGGGCATCCGGATCTGCGAGTCGACGTTCGGACTGCAAGGGATTCTCGTCGAGACGGGCACGTTGACGCGACGTGAACCCAGCAAGAAGGAATGGGCCGACATTCAGTATGGCTGGGATGTGGGAAAGCAGATTGGTGCGCTGGATATCGGCCAATGCGTGGTGGTGAAGGACGGCGTCATCGTCGCGGTGGAGGCGGTGGAGGGCACCGATGGGGCGATCCGCCGGGGCGGGGAATTGGCGCACGGCGGTGCGGTGGTCGTCAAGCGGTGTAAACCTCAGCAGGACCTCCGGTTCGATCTTCCCGCCGTCGGCCCGCGGACGATCGAAGTGATGGAAAGCGTGAAGGCCTCCGTCCTGGCATTGGAAGCCGGACGCGGAATTCTTCTGGACCGCGACGACACGATCGCGAAGGCGAACCGCGCCGGGATCGCCATCGTTGGAATGACATGAGTCGACTCGATATCCGTGCGACCGTCAGTTGCGTGAGGCAGTGGGGGCTTCGATGACATCACTTCGGGCAGGGGTCGTCGGTGTCGGCCACCTCGGTCAGCACCATGCCCGGCACTATGCGACGTTACCCGGCGTGGTCCTGGCGGGTGTGTGTGATGCGTCGGCCGACCGCGCCGCGTTGATCGCCGATCGTCATGGCGTGCAAGCCTGGACGAACCTGGCCGACCTGCTGGCGCAGGTCGATCTCGTCAGCGTCGCGGCGCCGACCTCTGCGCATTTTTCCGCGGCGAAGGCCTGTCTCGACGCGGGGAAACATGTGTTGGTTGAAAAGCCGATCGCCGTCACCTCGGCAGAGGCCCGCGAGTTGGTCGAGTTGGCCGCCCGTCGTGGCTGTCTCTTGCAGGTCGGGCATAGTGAGCGGTTCAATCCGATCATGCAGCGCATGCGGTCGCATATCGAACGTCCGGCCTTTATCGAGGGACATCGTCTCAGCGCCTTTGGGGAGCGGGGGACCGATGTCGATGTCGTGTTGGATCTCATGATTCATGACCTGGATCTTGTCCTGTCGTTCAACCCCGGACCGGTGGAGGAAGTGCGGGCTGCCGGGGTGCCGGTGCTGTCGCCGAACATCGATATCGCCAATGCCCGCATCGCATTCGCGAGCGGGTGTGTCGCCAACCTGACGGCCAGTCGTGTGTCCACGAATAAGATGCGCCGGTTGCGGTTCTTTCAGCGGGACCGGTACGTGTCGATCGATTTTCAAACGCGCCAGGCGATGGTGTCTCGACGAGTGCAAGGTGGCGGACCGCGTCCGACGATTGATGTCGAAACCTTCCAGGCGGGCGATGAGGAGCCGTTGCGGCTTGAATTGGATGCGTTCGTGCACGCCGTGGCCACGGGATCACGCCCCGTCGTGTCCGGTGAAGACGGGGAGGCGGCGCTCAATCTCGCCGCGCGGGTGCTGGATGCCATCCGCCAATTCACGCAACGCCATTCCGTCGACGACGCGACGGCGGCAGCCTTCGGCCACGAACCGGTATAGAAAGGCCACCTCTTGTCTGTCCGCATGAGCACAACGACATGCCGCGCATCCTAATCGTGACCGGAGAGGCGTCCGGGGACCTCCATGGGGCTCACTTGGTCAAGGCGTTGAAGGCCCTTTCGCCCGACCTTCAGATCGTGGGTATCGGCGGGGCATCAATGCGGGCGGCCGGTGCGGAGGTGGTCAAGGATATCCCGCAGTTGGACGTCATGGGGCTGATCGGCCTGTCCGCCGTGAAGGCCATGCTGCAGCGAATCTCCCGCATCCGGGCCTTGATCAAACGCGAGCGCTGGGACCTCGTGGTCCTGATCGACAATCCCGGGCTCAACTTTCATTTTGCGCGTGTGGCCAAAGCCAGCGGTCTCAAAGTGTTGTACTACATTGCGCCGCAGATCTGGGCGTGGCGCAGGGGGCGGATGCGCTGGATTCAGCAGCGGGTCGACCATGTGGTGGCGATTCTGCCGTTCGAGGAGCCGCTCTATAAGAAAGCCGGCGTGCGTTGTACCTTTGTCGGCAATCCACTCCTTGACGAAGTGGCGCCGACGTATGACCGGGCGGCGCTGCGCCGCCAGTTCGGCCTGACGGATGATGGGCCGGTGATCGGATTATTCCCAGGAAGCCGCAAGGCCGAGCTGCTGGAACATGTACCGCTGCTGTTGGAGACGGTGAAGCGTCTCGTGGAACGCCACCCGACCATGCAGTTCGTTCTGGCGCAAGCCTCCTCGGTGCAGGACCAGTTTCTTGCGGACCTCTTGAAGAGCAGTCCGGTTCCTATCAAGGTCTTTCGAAATGTGTCCAGCGAAGTGATGGCCGCATCGGACCTGCTGGTCGTCAAGTCGGGGACCTCCACCTTGCAGGCGGCCGTGGTGGGCACGCCTATGATTCTGTTTTACCGGGCCCCCTCCTGGATCACCTACCGATTGGCGCGGCTGTTGATTCGAGTGCCATGGATCGGGTTGGCGAACCTTGTTGCCGGACGGGGGATCGTCCCCGAGCTGATCCATGACGAAGCGACTCCGGAACGGTTGGCCCATGAAACCGTGCGACTGTTGACGGATCGTCGCGCCTATGACGAGATGAAGGCCGCCTTGCGGTCCGTGCGTGAGGCGCTCGGCACCCCTGGAGCCTCCCACCGGGCGGCAGAGACCGTGCTGGCGGAGTGCCGCTCATGAAGCAGTATCTGCGTCTCCTCAGCTACCTGTACCCCTACCGACTGCGGTTGGCCGCCGCGTTTGCCTGCGCGCTCCTCGTCGCCGGCCTCTCCGCTGCCTACGCCTGGCTGGTGCGCCCGGTGTTGGATGGTCTCTTCATCAGCAAGGACGAAAGTTTGCTCCTGGTGCTGCCGGTCGCCATTCTGGCGGTGGCGGTGTTGAAAGGTGTGTTCAACTACGGGCAAAACTATTTGATGAACTATGTCGGCAATCAGGTGATCGGCGACATCAGAGAGCAACTCTTTTCCAAGCTGGTCCGGTTACCGGTCCGGTTTCACGATACCAATACGTCCGGCCGTCTGGTGTCGCGGGTCATCAACGATGTGAACCAGATGGCAAACGCCGTCGCCGGCGTCTTGAAAGATCTGTTTCAGCAGGGGCTGACCTTTCTGGCGATGATCGGGGTGATCATTTATCAAAACTGGAAGTTGGCCATGGTCTCGATGATCGTCGTGCCGCTGTCGGTGGTCACGATGGCCCGGATGGGCAAGAAGCTGAGGGGCCTCGCGACGCGCGGGCAGGAGCGCATGGGGGACATGGCGTCGACGCTCCAGGAAACCCTGGCCGGGATTCGCATGGTGAAATCGTTCGGCCGGGAAGAAGAAGAAGCGAAGCGATTCCGTCAGAGCAACGATGCGTTCATCCACACCACGATGAAAGCGATCCAGGTCTCCTCGCTGGGATCTTCGCATATGGAGGTCATCGGTGTGCTCGGGGTTGCGGGGATCATCTGGTACGGCGGCTATCTGGTGATTCACGATGAAATGACGCCCGGCGCATTCTTTTCATTTTTGGCCGCGATGTTTATGGCCTATACGCCGATTCGCCGGTTGTCGGGTGCCAACAACACCGTGCAACAGGCGATGGCTGCGGCGGAGCGGGTCTTCGACGTCTTGGACCTTCCTACGGAACAACAGGAGAACGGCGGGCTGAACCACCTTCCGGCGATCTCCCGCTCGCTCGAGTTCCGGCAGGTCGCTTTTCGGTATGACGGGCAGGCAGATGCGGCGTTGACCGGGATCGACTTAACGATTCGCGCGGGAGAGATCATCGCATTTGTGGGCAGCAGCGGGAGTGGCAAGACCACCCTGGTCAGCCTGTTGCCGAGATTTTATGAGCCGACCGGGGGGCAGATCCTGATCGACGGAGTCGATGTCCGAACCTGCACATTGCAGTCGGTGCGCGCGCAAATCGGGATCGTGTCGCAAGAAGTGGTGTTGTTTGATGATACGGTGCGGAACAATATCGGATATGGACGGCAGGGGGCGACGGCGGAGGAGGTGATGCGCGCGGCACAACTGGCCTACGCGCACGAGTTCATCGAGCGCCTGCCGGACGGCTACGAGACGCTGATCGGCGAGCGTGGCCTCAAATTGTCGGGAGGCGAGCGACAACGGTTGGCGATTGCCCGGGCGATCCTGCGTGACCCGCCGATTTTGATCCTCGACGAAGCCACCTCCGCCCTCGATACCCAGTCGGAGCGTATCGTGCAGTTGGCTCTGGCGAATTTGATGAAGAACCGGACGACCATGGTCGTGGCGCACCGGCTCTCGACGATTCAAAATGCCGACCGCATCGTGGTGTTGGATCATGGAACGGTGGCGGAGGTGGGCACGCATGAAGAGTTGTTGCGCAGGGGTGGCTTGTACAAGCGTTTGCATGCGATGCAGTTTGCCGATGCGCTTCCGCAGTAAACGGGTCGCAGAGAGGGAACGGCAGCCGTGACGAACGAGTCCGCAACAGTTCCGCAACAGAAGCCGCCGCTCATGAAGCGCGTGACGAACGCCGTGAAACTCGCGGTCGTTCCGCCGGTCGGGTATGCCGTCATTCAGGCCCTGCGCCGCACGATGGATTGGCACACCGAGGGCGGCGAACATGTGTCCCGTCTGTTCGCCGAAGGGCGTGCGGTCATCCTCGCATTCTGGCATGCTCAGCAATTGATGATGCCGCTGGCAATTCCACGGCTGGAGGCGCATGTGCTGATCAGTCAGCATCGCGACGGTGAGTTGATCCGTCGGATCATCGCGCGTTTCGGGTTGGATGCGGTTCGCGGTTCCAGCACCAGAGGGGGCGCAGAAGCGCTTCGCCGCATGATTCGCATCGGCCGGTCTGGCGGGAATCTGGCGCTGACGCCGGACGGTCCGAAGGGTCCTCGCCAGATCGCCAAGGTCGGCGTGGTCCAACTGGCGCGGGCGACCGGATGTCCGATTATCCCAATGGCGTTCGGCTGCTCAAAAAAAAACTCTTCGCGAGCTGGGACCGGTTCATCATGCCCTATCCGTTCTCTCGGGGCACTTTCCTCATGGGCCCGCCCATTTGGATACCGCCCGATGCGTCCGCTGACGACCTGGAGCGCCTGCGCCGGACCTTGGAAGAGACCCTGAATCGCCTGACGATCGAGGCCGATGCGGCGGCCCGGCGGGCTCGTCCGTAATGTGGTACCTGCTCTATAACAGCCTCCTGCTGTTGGTTTCCCCGATCATTCTGTGCGTTCTATTGGCGAAACAGCGATGTCGTCGTGGCTTGCCGCAGCGCCTGGGGTTGCGTGCCATAACGCGGCATCTCGATGCGAACGGCTTCTCGACCTGTATCTGGATTCATGCGGTGTCCCTGGGCGAAGTGGTGGCGGTGGCTCCGCTCGTGCGTGAACTGCGCCGGCGGTATCCCGACGCCCGATTGGTGGTCTCGACCGTCACCGAAACCGGGCGTGAGGCGGTGGAGCAGCGGCTGGAAGGAGTGGCCGAACACCGTTACGCTCCGCTGGATTTTCCCTGGGTCGTCAATCAGGCGATCGAGGAACTCAGACCGAACCTGTATGTGTTCGTCGAAACCGAGCTCTGGCCGAATCTGCTTCGGAGCTTGTGGCAGCGTCAGATCCCCTCGGTACTGGTCAACGGGCGGCTCTCCACGCGGTCGTTCGAACGGCAACGCCTGCCCGTTATCCGGGGGTTCTATCGGACGATGTTGAATATGATTACCCGGTGCCTCATGCAGTCGGAGCGCGACGCGCAACGCATGATCGATCTGGGCGCCGACGCGGCGCGAGTCAATTGCACCGGCAACATCAAATTCGACCAGCCGGTTCCGCAGGCCGCCGCGGGAGGTAGGGTGGTCTCCAAGGAAGCCTTGGGGTTTACCGAACGGGTACAACTCGTCGTTGCGGGCAGCACTCATCCCGGGGAGGAAGAAGCGATCGTGACGGCCTATCAGTCCTTGTGTGAGACCTTCCCTGATCTGCGATTGGTGCTGGCGCCACGGCATATCGAGCGAGCGGCACAGGTCGAGCAGATGGTGGTCGCAAAGGGGCTTGCGGTGTCCCGCCGGAGTGTGGGGAGCAGCGGCGCGATGACCGGAACTGGGCCGCGCGTGGTGGTGTTGGATACACGCGGCGAGTTGGCCCTGCTGTATCGTGAGGCCGTGGTGGCGTTTGTCGGCGGGACGCTGGTCCCCGTGGGCGGGCACAATCTGCTGGAGCCGGCAGTGTGGGGTAAGCCGGTGCTGTTCGGTCCCCACACCGATCATTGCGCGGAAGTGGCGGCCCTCTTGTTGAATGCTCAGGGAGGTCGGATCGTGCCGGATGCAGCCGGACTTGCGCAGGGCCTGCGCGAATTGCTCAGCGATCCGGCAACCGTGAACCGGATGGGGCAGGCGGCGCGGCAGGTTGTGGCGGATAACCAGGGGGCGCTTCAGCGCAGCGCGGACATCATTGCTGCGTTGTTGCCGGCGCGAGGGCCCTCGACGGAGGGGCAGCGCCGACAGCGGTCGGAGCGCTCGCTCGGCCACTCCGAGAGACGATGATGATGTCCGCAGGCATGCAGTCCTGGTTTCGATGGGCGGGGTATCCCTATGCGCTTGCCGGCAAGATTCGCGTGTTGTGTTACGAACGGGGTTGGTTTCGGACGCAGCGGTTGCCTCGCCCCGTCATCAGTGTCGGCAATCTCACGGTGGGCGGGACGGGAAAAACGCCGGTCGTCATGTACCTCGTCGAACGATTGGCGGCCCAAGGCAAACGCGTAGGCATTCTGAGCCGTGGCTATCGCCGTCGGAGCACGGCTCCGCAGCTGCTCGTCTCCGACGGACAGCGGATCCTTGTTGGTCCCGAGGAGGCGGGGGATGAACCGTATTTGATCGCTCGACGCTGTCCGCAGGCGGTGGTCGCGGTAGGCGCGGACCGGTATGCGCTGGGTCGGTGGGTGTTGAGCCAATTGCCGGTCGATTGTTTCGTGTTGGATGACGGTTTTCAACATGTGCAACTCCATCGCGATGTGAATCTGCTGCTGGTGGATGCGACGGATCTCGACGGACTCGGAGCCGGATTGCCGGTCGGGCGGTTACGGGAACCGCTCTCGGCAGCTGCGCGCGCCTCGGGGGTGCTGATCACCCGGGTGCAACAGCCATCGGATGCGGAACCGGTCTGGCGGCGATTGCATGCGGCCTGTCCGACACTGTTGCCTCCTGTCTGTGTGGGGTTTCCCGCAGAGGAATTCCGACGGGTCGGGACGAACGAGCGCACGTTACTCAGCGCCTTCCGCGGCCGGTCCGCCGTCCTCTTCAGCGGGATCGGCAATGCGACGTCGTTCCGCGCCCTAGTGGCCGGATTGGGCGTGACGGTGATCGACCACCTGGCATTTCCCGATCATGTGCACTATACCCATGCCATGGTGGAAACCATTCGTGGGAGGGCGAGCGCCGGAGGGGCCGACATGCTGGTGACGACGGAAAAGGATGCCGACAAGGTGGCGCCATATCTGACGGATGCGGATGTCTGCTGGGCCGTCAGGCTCACGACGGAGATTGTGTCGGGACAGGATCGCTTGGAGGCACTGTTGCGACTCGATAGCGAGAAGACGACGGCAGGCCATGCGTAAGGAAGAGATTCGTCGTATCGTCGTTCGCGGGCCCAATTGGCTGGGCGATGCCGTCATGTGCGAGCCTGCGCTGAGCCAGGTGCGCACGCTGTTCCCGCACGCCGAAATCACGTTGCTCGTGAAGCCGGCTATTGCGGACTTGCTGGCGCACCATCCTGCGGTGACCCGGACGTTGGTGTATGACGATCGGGGCCGCCATGCGGGGTTGACCGGCAAATGGACCCTGGCCGGCGTGCTGCGTCGGCATCGCTTCCATCTCGCGATCCTGTTTCAAAATGCGTTCGAAGCGGCGCTGATCAGTTTTCTGGCGGGTATTCCGCGGCGATTCGGTTATGCGACGGACGGGCGCAGTCTCCTGTTGTCCGATCCGGTCCTGGTGCCGCCGCGCCGCGCGCAGCGTCATCAGGTCGAGTACTATTGGGATCTGCTCAAACCGCTGGGCGGGCAGGGCCAGGCCCCTGCTCCGCGGTTGTTTGTCACGCCGGAAGAAACCGCGTTGATCGCCGCGAGGCTCGCCGAGGCCGGCATCGGCGCCTCGGACCTCGTCATCGGGGTGAATCCCGGCTCGACCTATGGCCATGCCAAGCGGTGGCTGCCGGAGCGGTATGCCGAGGTGGTCAATCGAGTGGTGAAGGATGTCCAGGGCCAGACAGGGGGGCGGGTCGGTGTGGCGATTGTGGGGGCCAAGGGTGAGGAGCCGTTGGGCAAAGGCATTGCCGATCAGATCAAGACTCGTACGGTGGTCTGTTCGGGGCAGACGACGGTGCGGGAGCTGATGGCGCTGGTGAAGCGTTGTCAGTTGTTCCTGACCAACGATACGGGGCCCATGCATGTGGCGGCCGCCTTCAAGGTGCCGTTGGTGGCCGTCTTCGGACCGACCGATTGGCAGACGACCTCGCCGTTTGGTGTCGAAGCTCAATTGGTCAGGCAGCCGGTGTCTTGCGCACCCTGTCTGTTGAGGGAATGTCCCATCGACCATCGGTGCATGACCGGCGTGACAGTGGAGCAGGTCCACGCTGCGGCGTCCCGGCACCTGCCGCTTGCCGTTCCGCCTCCTGCCGAGCGGGCGCTGATCCTGGGCGCCGCTCCCTCGCCCATATCCTTGGCAGGGGTCACCGTGTTTTTGGATCGTGACGGCACGTTGAACATCGACAGCGGGTATCTCAAGTCGCCCGACGATCTGACTGTGTTGCCCGGAGTCGGTGCCGCCTTGGCCAGACTCAAACAGGCAGGGGCACGGTTGATCGTGGTGACCAATCAATCCGGGCTGGGTCGCGGGTACTTTACCTCCAAGGATCTGGAGGCCATCCATCACAAGTTGCGACTGGTCCTGGCGGAAGACGGCGTGACGCTGGACGGGGTGTATTTTTGTCCGCACCACCCGGACGATCGATGCAACTGTCGCAAGCCGGCGCGCGGCATGATCGACCGGGCCTTGGCCGAGTTGCAGGTCGATCTAACCCGCGCCTATGTCATCGGGGACAGTGCGCGCGATGTCGAACTCGCCAGGCAGGTCGGTGCGCAGGGCATCCTGGTGATGACCGGACCGTCCGGGGCGGAAGCCTTGGCCGACCTGACGGCACGGGACCTGTCTCCGGATCACGTGGCCGAAGACCTCTCGCGGGCGGTGGACTGGATCGTCGCCCATGCGACGCGTATGCCGACTGCCGACCTGTCGCAATGATCGAGGCATCATGCCTGGTGGCCGAATGACCGAGCCTGTCCGCCGCATCCTGCTCATCAAACCCAGTTCGCTGGGCGACATCGTGCACGCGATGCCGACCGTGGCGGCGTTGCGCGAGCGATTTCCCCAAGCCGAGGTCACGTGGCTGGTCAAGCGGCAATGGGCGCCGCTGGTGCAGGTCATTGCCGGCGTCGATCGGGTCTGCGCGGTGGATCAAGGGCTGGTGGGCTGGTTGGGGCGGGTGCCGGAACTCCGTGCTGCCGACTTCGATCTGGTCATCGATCTACAAGGGCTGTTGAGAAGCGGGGCCATGGCCAGATTGACCGGCTGTGCCAGGCGCGTCGGGTTTGCCAATGCCCGTGAAGGCAGTCCGTTGTGTTACACCCAGCGGGTGGCGGTACCGGCCATGCCGATGCATGCCGTCGATCGGTATTTGCTCGTGGCTGAGGCATTGGGAGCGGCGCGTCCGGCCACGCCGAGGTTTGCGTTCACCGACCGGCAGGAGGACCGGCAGGCAGTGGACAGCCTGCTCCTGTGCGCCGGGATCAACGGCTCGTCCCCCTGGGTGGCGATGAATGTGTCCGCGCGATGGGAGACGAAACGCTGGCCGCCGCAACACTTTGCCGAAGCGGCGGATCGGCTTGCGGAGCGTTATGGTGTGCCGGTGGTTCTGATGGGAGGGCCGGCGGAGCGACAGGAATCCCTGGCGGTGACGGGGCGCATGCGCACGAAAGCGGTTGATCTGACGGGACAGACCCCTGTAGGCTTGCTGCCCGGTTTGCTGCGCCGGGCCAGCCTCTTGCTGACGAACGACTCCGGTCCGATGCATATCGCGGCGGCGGTGGAGACTCCGGTAGTGGCGCTCTTCGGCCCGACCGATCCGGTCAGAACAGGACCCTACGGCAGGGGGCATGTCGTGTTGTCATACCCCGTCGAGTGTAGACCCTGCTTGCGCCGGGATTGCACTCGTGCCGTGGCACTTGAATGTTTGACGGCCGTGCAACCCGAGCAGGTCGTGCAGGCGGTGATGCAACAACTCCGGTTGGTATCTCAGTCAGGAACGGCGTGAACATTCTCATTGCAGAGTCCAGCATGGCGGTCGGCGGACAGGAGCTGGCCGTGCTGTTGCATGCCGAACGGTTGGTGAAGCGTGGCCATCGCATCCTCTTGGTGTTGGAGCCGCGCAGTCCGATCATGGCAATGGCTAGGGAGCGTGGGCTACCGGTCGAGCCGTTCGTGATGCGGCAATGGCGCCTGCCGCTGTCGATTCTCGCCTTCCGCCGGTTGCTGGCTCGGGAGCGCCCCGACATCGTCCACGTCAACAGCTCGCGCGACAGCTGGATCGCGGCCCTTGCCACCAGGCTGCTGCGTCCGCGTCCCAAGGTGATTCGCACGCGGCATATTTCCGCGCCGCTCAACAAGAATGCCACCACGCACCTGCTCTACCGGCGCCTCTTCGACATGGTGATCGTGACCGGCGGGGAGCGAAACCGGCAGGATCTCATTTATCGGGACGGCCTGTCGCCGGAGCGTGTTGCCGCGTTCCCCATCGGGCTCGATGTGGAAGAGTTCTCGCCGGCGCAGCCCCGGCACGATCTCCGGGCCGAACTCGGAATTCCATCCGGGCATCTGCTGGTCGGCATGATTTCCTACCTGCGCGACTACAAAGGCCATCGGTATCTCGTGGACGCGGTGCCGCTGGTGTTGGCGGAGCAGCAAAAGGTGACCTTTCTGATCGTGGGGGAAGGACCGGAAGAGCAGAACATCCGGGCACAGATCGCACGCTTGGGTCTGACGGCCTCGGTTCGAATGTTGGGATTCCGTGACGATCTCCTCGACGTGTTCCGCTCGTTGAACCTGTTCGTCATTCCTACGGTGGAGGGCGATACCATTCCCCAGGTGTTGATGCAGGCATTGGCGGTCGGTCTGCCGGTCGTGTCCACCACCACCGGATCGATTGCCGACGTGATCAAGGACGGTGAATCGGGTTTTCTCGTTCCGCCGCGGGATGTCGCCGCCTTGGCTGAACGGATTGTGCGCCTTCTGCGAGACCCATCACTCCGCGAGGCGATGGGGAGTCGTGGCCGCCGGACGGTGGTGCAGAGCTATTCCATCGACCGGATGGTGGATGAGTTGCAGCGGGTCTATCGACAGGTGCTTGGGCTGAAGGGGCCTGTGTCATGATGGAACGATGGACCGGCGCCGGGGCGTCGATTCGCAAGACCGTTCTGTTCTGGTGGATTCTCTTCGTGGTCATTCAGACGGCGGAGCGGCTGTTTCTCTTAGGTGATGCGCTGGAGCAGGAAACTCCGTCAATGCCGCTGCTCTTCACGACGCTGATGGTCGGCATTCGTGGAGACTTCATCACTGCGACATTTGCCCTCGCGTTGGCATTGGCCGCGGCATGTGGTGGGACCCTGTTGAGCCACAGGTGGGATGATCTGCGAGGGTCGTCGACTCTCTGCGCGCGCGCCTTCCACCGCTCATTTCCCGTGAGTGCGGCGCTGGTCGGACTGTTGTTGTTTGTGCTCCTCTGCGTCGACATGGGCTATTACGGATTCAATCGGCAGCACATGGATTTTGTGTTCCTCGAATTCATCGACGATCTGTTCGCGCCGGCCACGACGACGGGCGGCACCAATGTGCAGGCCATGCAGCAGACCAGTGCGGAACTGGGGGCGGCCGGCAAGTGGGCCTGGCGGCTGACCTGTTTTCTGGCCCTGCAGGCAGCAGGCATCGGGCTCTGGTGGTGGACCTTTTCCACCGCGGTGGTGCCGGCGTTACGTCGTTGGCGGCCCGGTTCCGGATTTCAGGCCAATGCCTTCCTGGTCGTCGCGTTGATCGCCGGTGGTGCCGGCTTTCACCATTCAGGCCCCTATGGGATTCGCATCGCGCCGATCGGCAGCATGGTCTATTACACCCTGGCGCAGAATCCGGTGTTGTTTGCGAGCGAGGCCTTGCGAATCGCGTTGGTCTCGCGAGGAGGAGGCGAGCGGCCGGGGAGTGCCGGGGCTATGCCCTACGACCTGGCCGTGCGGACCATGCAGCGGCTGTTGGGCCCGGCCGAGGCATTTGTCGATCCCAGGTACCCGCTCGTGCGGACCATCACGCCGTCCCCGGACAGTCTGCGACTTCCGACACCGCCCAACATCGTCCTGGTGTTCCTCGAAGGGTTGGATCGCCGGTATCTGGGCCAGACCTACGGTGAGGTGAAAGGTACGCCGTTTTTAGACCGGCTCAAGGACGACAGTGTCTATTTCCAACATTTCTTTTCCAACGGGGTCCAAACCTCCAGAGGCCTGTTTGCGACGCTCTGCAGCACCTTCCCGCGGCTCGGGGCGGCCGCCATGAAGACCCGCTACGCTCACGATTACCTCTGTCTCCCGTCGCTGTTGCAACGGCAGGGGTATCACACGGAAATGGTGATCGGTCAGCATCGTGATTTGAACCGGCTCCAATCGTTCGTCGCTCGCAATGGACTACAGCAGTTGCTCGATGAAGGAGACTTCCCGTCCGGCACCGAGCGCGCGGGGTTAGGGATCGTCGATGGAGCGCTGTTCGATCTGTGCTACGAACGGATCAAGCAGCGTCAGGCGGACAGCCGCCCGTTTTTTCTGACCACACTGACCCTCTCGACGCACCATCCCTTCGCCGCTCCGGACCGTCATCCTGACGTGCATGTACTCCGGCAACGGGTGCAGGATCAGTATGTGGCCGCCCTGCGATACACGGACCTCGAATTGGAGCGAGTGTTCACCCGGCTTGTCCGCGAAGGGCTATTGCGCAATACGATCGTGGTGAATCTCGGCGATCACGGACGGCATGAGCCGGTGGGGCGCACGGATATTGAACGGAAGGCCGGGCATTTCGCTTCGCCCTTGTTCGTCTGGATGGACGAGTCGTTGCGTTCGCCTGCCACCTACAAGCCGCGAACGGTGTCGGCGGTCGCCAGTCAAGTCGACGTGGCCCCGACGCTGTTGGCATTAAGCGGCGGGCTACCGTCGCTGGGGTCGTTTGCCGGACATGATGTCAGTTGTTTGCTGGTACGGGATTGTCTGCCCGATCAGGTGGCCTATCTCACGAGTGTGTACGACAACCTGGTCGGACTTGCCAGCGCGGATGGTCTCTTGCTGTACTCGCTGTCGGCGGAAACCTTTCAGGAAGCCACCTTAGATTTCGAATCGATGCCGGAGGATCAACAGAGTCGACGTCGGCGGTCGGCCGCCCGCGGTTCGGAATTGCTCGCCATACATGAAGTGGCGAACATCGCGCTCGACTCCAACCGGCTCTGGTCCTGGCGGGAGTTCGGCCAACGCCTGTAACCGTTGCACCACCGGAGTGTGTCGCCATCACCTCGGAAGAAGGACCTGTCCCTGTGGATCGTCTCCCCGTATCAGCCGTGGTCATTGCCTACAACGACGAACCCAACATGCGGGCCTGCCTGGAATCCCTCACCTGGGCGGATGAAATCATCGTGGTCGATTCGCACAGTACCGACGGCACCGAGCGGATCAGCCGGGAGTTCACGGACCGGGTCTATCAGCATGACTTTCACGGATTCGGTCGCCTGCGGAATGAGGCCTTGACGCACGCGACCCACGAATGGGTCTTCAGCCTGGATACCGATGAGCGGGCCACCCCGGAATTACGCGATGAGATCCGGCGGGTGTTGGCCGCGGGCCCCGAGGCCGACGCCTATTTCGTGCCCAGGAAGAATTACTTTCTCGGGCGCTGGATCAAACATTGCGGTTGGTTTCCCGATTACCGCCAACCGCAATTGTTCCGTAGGAGCAAGTTTCGCTATCGGGAAGAACTGGTCCACGAGAGTTTTGATGTAGATGGACGGGTCGGGTATCTGACCGCCTCCGCGCTGCAGTACCCGTTTCGGAATATTGATCACTACCTGGCCAAGCAGGAGCGCTACTCAGATCTCATGGCGCGACGTATGGTCGAGCAGGGGCGATCGTTTTCCTGGCATCAGTTGCTGTCTCACCCCGCATTCACGTTTCTGAAGATGTACGTGGGGCGCAAAGGCTGTCTCGACGGCGTGCCGGGCCTTATTTTGTCCGGCCTCTATGCCTATTACACGTTCATTAAGTATGCGCGGTTCTGGGAATTGCACAGTCAGAGCCGTACCTGATAACGGCGAGGACGAGACGGGACGTTGTACGATGACGATTGCGGCCGTGATCATTACCAAGGATGAAGAACAGAACATTGGGGACTGTCTGCAGTCGGTGCGGTGGGCTGATGAACTCATCGTGGTGGATGCCGAAAGCCGGGATCGGACCGTCGAATTGGCCAAAGGGTATACCCCGAAGGTGTTTGTGCGTGCCTGGCCAGGGTACGGGCCGCAAAAAAACTTCGGGATCGATCAAGCAGGATCAGACTGGATTCTCGTGGTGGATGCCGACGAGCGGGTGACCGACGGGCTCCGGCAGGAGATTCACGCGTTGCTGGCCGGTGGGCCGCCTGCCGATATCGGCGGGTACGAAATCCCCCGCCGGAATTATTTCTATGGGAAATGGATTCAAGGCGGCGGGCTCTACCCGGACTATCAACTCCGGTTGTTTCGCAAGACCTCCGGCCGGTACGACGATGTGCGGTTACATGAAAACTTCGTGCTGCAGGGGCGGCGGGAACGACTGCGCGAACCCTTCATTCACTACAGCATGCCCACCGTGCACCATCACATCCGCAAGATGATGCGGTATACGACGTTGGGGGCGGATGAGAAACTCAAGCGGGTTTCTCACATCAGTGGGTGGGCCATTGCCACGCACCACATCGGCACGATTTTGAAAACCCTGTTCACGCGCGGCGGGTATCGTGACGGGGTACATGGGCTGGTCGTCGCGATGTTCGCCGGCCTCCATACGTTCGTCAAGTATGCGAAGGCCTGGGAGCGCCTCAATGCACACCGTGAGCCGTGAGAGGGAAGGCGGGAGTCGCGTGAGTCAGGCGGGGGCATCGTTCGTCTGATGCGGATCGGGATCGACGCGGCATCCATTGTGGGCGATAAGGGCGGGGTCGGCTGGCATACGCACCATCTTCTCAACGCGTTGCTGGAGCTGGACGACGATCATGAGTACGTCGGTTATCTCAGACCAGGATCGCTGCATGGAGGCACGCTCCCCGGCTGGACGCCGCGCCCTCGTCTGCGGTGGGTGGAGACGCCACGCTGGTCCATGGCCTGGCGGGGCCGGTGGGATGGCCTGGATCTGTATCACGGTCCGAACTTCAAAATGCACACAAGGGGCCGGTTCGGGGGGATTGTGACCATTCACGATCTCTGGTTGGCCCGGCATCCGGAATATTCCCGCAAACTCCTGGGCCAGGCCGGCTCCTCACGCCGCGCCATCGCCACCGCAAAACGGGCCAGAAAGGTGGTGACGGTGTCGGAATTTTCGGCTCGTGAGATCGAAGCCCTGTACGGCATCGCGCGGGATCACGTGGTGGTCATTCATAACGGCGTCTCCGACGAGTTTTCCCCCCTCTGTACGCAAGAGGTGAAAGAAACGTTGCGTCAGCGCTGGACCATTCCGGAGGCGGGGTTCATCCTCTTCGTCGGCGGAGCCGACCCGCGAAAAAACCACACGCGGTTCTTACAGGCGGTCGCCAGGGTCCGTTCGCAGCTCGGCGGCCGGGTCGTGCTACTGGTGGGTGATCCGGAGCATCCGCAGGGGAGTTACCGGGAGACGGCACAGGGGCTGGCGCTTGAGCAGGATGTCCGCTGTATCGGTCGTCTCGATCGTGAAGATTTGCGACGCTTGTATTCCTGCACCGACCTCTTCGTGTTTCCGTCCCGCTACGAAGGGTTCGGCATGCCGGTGTTGGAGGCGATGGCCTGTGGTGCCCCGACTATCACGTCGTCGACTTCGTCGTTGCCGGAGGTTGCCGGTGATGCGGCGCTGCTCGTGGATCCAGACGATGTGGACGGGCTTGGCCTGGCCATGGTGCGGGCGCTGGCGGATCAAGAGCTTCGTGACGGCTTGCGACAGCGGGGCTTTGAGCGGGTTCGACAGTTTACCTGGCGGCAGGCGGGGGAGCGGACGAGCGCCCTCTATCGAGATCTCTGCCGGTAGCCGTCATTGAGCATCTTCGTCGGCTTCAAGAACCCGTCGCCGGTCACGTGCTGCTCGCCGCTTCACCCTCGGTTCCCCGACCGATCATGAAGAGTCTGCGGGGCGAGGAGCGGACGGTCTTTTGGTTTTCTCACATGGTATTCTGTGCAGAATGCTCCGTTTCCGCTGCGGAATGTGGAGATGGGCTGTGACGCGGATCGGTTCGAGCTCGACGATGCCATGATGTTCCGTAACATCCTGATCATTAAATTGCGACATATCGGCGATGTCCTGCTGTCGACGCCCGTGCTCCGGGGCTTGAGAGAGGCCTATCCCGATGCGCGTCTGACCATGCTGGTCAATCGAGGGACGGAAGGGGTGCTGGCACACAACCCCGATCTGAATGAGGTGCTGTGTCTGGAAAAGGGCTCATGGCAGGCCCAGCTCACCTTCGTTCACATGCTGAAGGGGCGAAGGTTTGATGCGGTCATCGATCTGACCGACGGGGACCGTTCAGCGATCATCAGTCTGGCGACTCGGTCGCCCGTTCGGATCGGATTTAATGCGGAGCACCGGTGGCGCGGGCTCTTGTACAGTCAGGTGGCCAAGCCGCGCCCGATGGATCAACATCGGGTGGAGTATGACCTCTGCGCTCTTAGGGCGTTGGGGCTCGACCCGAAGCCGGGCCTGCCGGCCGTCTTTGTCTCCCCGGCGGAGGAGCAGGTCGCGGAAGACTGGTTGGCGCAGGCCGGCCTGGTCTCCGGGCAAGGGGCTGCTCCACTGGTCTGGCTGCAACCAGGGGCACGGTATTCGCTGAAAGTCTGGCCACCCGACCGGTTTGCCCAACTGGCGGACCGACTCGTCGACCGGTTTGGATGCCGTATTCTCCTGGGCGGTGATCAGCGGGAGCGCGAGGTGGCCGAACTGGTGGCCCGGAAGGCGCGGTGCGGGCCCATCGTTGTGGCAGGGAAATTTACGTTGCTGCAGTTCGCGGCATTGGTCAAACGGTGCGCCTTGTTCATCGGCAACGATGGGGGCGCCATGCACATCGCCGCGGCGATGGGCACTCCGGTCGTTGCGCTCTTCGGCCCGACGTATCCGCAACGATGGGGACCGCGGGGAGGACCGGTGCAGGTGATCTACAAGGGGTTGGATTGTCGGGCCTGTTACCATCCGACCTGCTTGCGCGGCGACGACAGCTGTATGCAGCAAATCGGCGTGGATGAGGTCTATGGCGTTGCCAGCCGGATGTTGGAGCATGCCATCGCGAGGGCGGAGCATGAATGACGAGTTGGTGAGCGTGGTGATCCCGGTCTTCAACGGGGCGCCTTTTGTGGCGAAAGCGGTGGCCAGCGTGCAGGCGCAGGGGTATGGTGCGGTGGAAATTCTCGTCGTCGATGACGGGTCGACGGATGGCACACAAGAGGTGTTGAAACGCCTCGAACAGAGCCATGGGATTCGATGGTTTCAGCGTAGCCACGGTGGGCCGGCCCGATCACGGAACTACGGCATCGAGGCTGCGCGTGGTGAGTATATCGCACTGCTGGACTGCGATGATGAATGGCTGCCGGGGAAACTGGCCGCGCAGCTGGCAATCATGCGCGCACGCCCGGAGGTGGGGTTGGTACACACGGATTTTGAGGTGCGCTTTGAAGATGGAACAGTGGAGGAGCGGGTCTCCGCACGTGCGAGTCGGGAGCCGATGGTGCAGGCATTCGCCGGAGGGCATGTGGCCCTGCCTTCAACATTGCTGATCAGAAAACGAGTTTTGGATCAAGTCGGGCGCTTAGACCCCGAGTTGTATGGCTCCGAGGATTCCGATCTCACGATTCGATTGTTTCGCGTGACGACGTTCGAGTGTATCGATGACGTGCTGGTGCATAAGCTGCAGCGGGGGCATGGGTATCGGGACATGGCCTTCGACGAGCAGACCCATCGCGATCGCGTCCTCGCCAGTCGAGATCGTTTTCTCATGCGCCTTGAGGGGTTTGCTCCCCTGACGGCCGCCCAACGCGCCGCGCTTGATCGGGAATGGGCGAACTATTTTCTCTTAAAAGGGGCGGCGGCAGAGCGGGCCGGGCGTCCTGGTGATGCGAGGCGGCACTATTGGTCCGCGATCAGGAAGGCCCCGACCCGTATTCGATGTTATACGCGCTGGTTGCGCGCGCTGGCGCCGTAATGGCGGCGCTGTGTCTCCTCCGCAGGCCTCGCCCATGCGCCGCCACATGCAGTCGCCAAGGAAACCATGGAAACCATCGGTTGTGAGGTATGCGGCGAGTCGTCGCATACATTCCTCTTCAGCCAATACGATCTGACCCACCGCGTCACCGACGAGTTGTTTACAGTCGTTCGTTGTCGGGGCTGCCGTCTACTGTTTTTGAATCCGCGCCCCACGCGCGCGGAGATCGGCGGGTACTATCCGGACAGCTATTATCCCGAGGCCGCGCCTCGGCAACAGGGCGATCTTCGCCGTGCTGCGAAACGATGGTCGGGAAGAATCAGGCGGTGGATCGCCCAAGATTTTTACGGGTATCCGGTGCCGGCATCGATGCGTCGTTGGCAATGGGCGCGCCGGCTGCTTCTATGGCCTGAGTTTGTGTGGCGACGTTGGCGCGGGCGGGGGCTGCTCCCCTGGGCAGGGCGTGGGCGGCTGTTGGATGTCGGGTGCGGATCGGGAGGTAACCTGGCGGTTCTTGAAGAACAGGGATGGGACGTATCGGGATTGGACGCCAGCGCCGTGGCCGTGGCGCAGGCACAGGTTCGCTTCGGCGAGCGAGTCCGACAGGGCGACCTGACATCAATGGGCTATCCCGAACGGACGTTTGACACGGTGCTGTTCAGTCATGTGCTGGAACACTTACACGGTCCGTTGCCGCTTCTCAAAGAGGTCTGGCGGATTTTGGATTGGGAGGGGCGGATCGTGATCCTCTGCCCCAATGCCGGCAGCCTGGAGGCACGGATGTTCGGACGTTGGTGGTTCCCATGGGAACTGCCCAGGCATTTGTACCACTATGAGCGAGCCACGCTGACGCGGGTGCTAGAGGCGGCGGGGTTCCAGATCGAGTCGGTCACCACCGGTTTGGGATCGCTCTACTGTATGGCCAGTTTGGATCGGGTGTGCGCGGAGCGGTTCAACCGACCGGTCCCCGGTCGACGGTTGATTGAAAAGCTGTTGATCCGTCCGTTGTGTTTTTGCGTCGGGCACCTGGGATATGGGACCGAGTTGAAGGTGTCCGCGAGGAAGCGGCGCAGCCTGCCTTCCCAGCCTAGATAAAATACGATCTCACCAGACGCGACCAGGTTTTCACGTTGAGCGGTTCGTGGCGCAGGGCTGACTGGAACGCCTGGCGAGCGGCGGCGGGCGTGTGGGCCCGCAGGTGGTGCTTGCCGAGATCGGCATAGTAGACCGCCCAGTCGTGCGAGAGGGCATTGCCCTCGGGGGTGCCGGGTCGGCAAGCGGCGGCGTGTTTTTCGAGGAACCGGCGCCGGCCATCCAGTGCGCGAAGCGAGGGGATATCGCGCGACGCGTTGTGTGCGTAGAGCCGGTGCCGGTAGAGCGGTCTGGGAAGATGAATGAATCGGCCCGGAGCGTAGAGCCGGATGATCAGATCGATGTCCTCCCAAATCGAAAGGGCCGCATCGTAGCCGCCCACGGCATCGAAGCAGGTCCTGCGAAACAGTGAGCCGGAGGTGGCCGCATCATGTCCGCCCCGCAGCAATTGCGTGATGCTGCGCTGCTGTTTCATCGCGGCATCGTATTCCAGAATCTCGTTTCGTTCATTGACCTGATAGCCGTCGCAGTGCACCAGCGCCGCTTCCGTTGCCGGTTCGAGAAGGGCCAGGGTCTCCTCCAGAAATGTCGGCTCCCACAGGTCATCCTGGTCCAGAAAGGCGAGATATGAGGCCATGGCAAGGCGTGCGCCGGTATTTCGCGCGGCGGCTTGCCCGGCGTTTCGCGCGTGCCGCACATAGCGGACATCTGGAAAGGTGTGGACCAGTGCCTCGGTATTGTCGGTCGATGCATCGTCGACGACGATGATCTCGCAGTCTTGATAACTTTGCGCCAGGACGGAGCGGATGGCCTGTTCCAAGTATCTGGAGGTGCCGTTGTATGCGGGAATGACGACGCTGATGTGAGCCACGAGTCTTGATCCCTTCACGTGGTTCATCGGTAACACAGGCGTCGGACCCAGTCAACGCCTGGATCTGCGCGGGGCGACGGCGTCGCGCTCTGGGCGCCTTGACTTGCCCGGTAGGCTGTGGTTCCATCCCTGAGAATGTCGAGCAGTGATGGTTCTGGACGATACGCGTTTCCACGGCAGCCGGCGCTCCTCCTTCAGGTGCGCAGGGGGCGGTCGTGGCACTCCACCACCGGTCGATTCCACGCGACATTGTGAAAATCGTTATTGCCGCCTGGCACCTCAAGAACATCAATGTGGGGATCGGGCGTTATGCCCGGGAATTGATCGAGGCCCTGGGTCGCGTCGACCACGCGAACCAGTATGACATTCTGCTGCCCCAGACGGACCATCCGTTTACGGCACGTCCGAACATGCGCTATCGCGTGATCCGGTTTCCGTTTTTTCGCCGCCGTGTCTGGGAGCAAGCCGCTCCGCTGCTGGTCGGTCCTTACGACGTGCTCCACTTTCCCTATGACTCTTGCGTTGCCTGGAAGCGCGGGCGGTTTGTCACGACCATTCATGATGTCAAGCCGCTGTTGTTTCCTGAGCTGCGGACCCGACCCAGTGTGCATGCACGCATCGAACAGTGGTTCGTCGGGGATCGATGGAAGACGATCGATCATGTGATCACCGTCTCCGAGCATTCGCGTCGCGATCTGCTGGCCCATGCGCCGCTTCGCCCCGATCAGGTGAGCGTGACGCCGTTGGGGCTCGACGCGGATCGCTTCCACCCTCCTTCGAAACGGCTGGAGGGCCGGCCCTATGTGTTCTGCGTGGCCGGTTCCGATCCCACGAAGAATGTCGGCACGCTGGTCGAAGCCTTTGCCAAACTGCCGGCGGAACTGCGCGTGCACTATGACCTGGTTCTGGCGGGAGATGTGTGTAAACGCGTGGATATTCGCGCGGCCATTGAGCGATGGCATCTCGTTGCCCACACCAAGCTGGTCGGGCAGGTGTCCGATGACGAACTCGCGCGGTACTATCAACAGGCGACGGTCTTTGTGTTTCCTTCTCTGTATGAGGGGTTCGGCCTGCCCGTGTTGGAGGCCATGGGGTGCGGGTGCCCGGTGATCTGTTCGCATGCTTCGTCGTTGCCCGAAGTAGCCGGTGATGCGGCCATGCTGGTGGATCCGCATCGGTCGAACCAATTGGCGGAAGCATTGGCCAAGGTATTGACGTCCCCGGACGTACAGGCATCATTGCGCGCGCGAGGGCTGGCCAGGGCGAAGGAGTTCCAGTGGGATCGTACGGCAAAGCAGACGGTGGCGATCTATGAACGGACGGTCGGCTGCTGAAGCTGATGTCGAAGCAATTGCGGCAGGATATGGCGTGTAGAGAAACTACCTAGGACCTGGCATTGTCGCGACTTCGAAGCTGGTGGCATCCTCGGCTCCATGAACGAATTTTCTGGTCTAAATCCAGGTGTAGACGCTAAGATCCGACCAATGCTTATGGAGTCGGGCGGCATCGCTCGGCAGAGGCGACAGACGTGGATGTTGAATGGGTGTGAGTCATAAGATGATATCGGTGTCCGACCAGGCCGTATTATTGCCGAGGGGGGAAGGATGAAAGGTGTCGTACTCGCCGGAGGTCTCGGGTCACGCTTGCTGCCGCTCACCAAAGTGACCAACAAACATCTGCTGCCCGTTTACAACAAGCCGATGATCTATTACCCGATCCAGACGCTCGTGAACGCGGGCGTCACGGAAATCATGCTGGTCACCGGCGGCAACAGCGCCGGCGATTTTCTGAAGTTATTGGGGAACGGACGTGAATTCGGCCTCAAGCACTTGAGTTACACCTATCAGCAAGGCGAAGGGGGCATCGCCGACGCGTTGCGGTTGGCCGAGCATTTTGCCGATGATGGCCCCATTTGCGTGGTGCTGGGTGACAATCTGATCCAGGGCAATATCGCCAAGGCAGCCGAGGCATTCCGCGCACAAAAAACCGGCGCCAAGATTTTACTGAAGGAGGTCAAAGATCCCCAACGGTTCGGTGTGCCGCATCTGGAGGGGAGCCGCGTGGTGAGCATCGAAGAAAAGCCGGCGCATCCCAAATCGTCGTACGCGGTGACCGGCATCTACTTCTATGATGCGCGGGTCTTCGAGATCACGCGGGCGCTGAAGCCGTCCGGACGCGGCGAACTGGAAATCACCGATGTGAATAATGCGTACATTGCTTCCGGAGAGTTGACGTGGGATGTGCTGGACGGCTGGTGGACCGATGCCGGGACCATTGAATCGTTGCTCGCCGCCAACCAGCTTGTGGCCCAGACCGGTGCGAACAGGATGGAGTTCTAAATGCGTATTCTCGTCACGGGCGGCGCCGGGTTCATCGGGTCGCATCTGGTGCGCCGGTTGATTCAGAGCGGCCGTCATTCCGTCGTCAATCTCGATGCCCTGAAATATTCCGGGAATCTGGAAAATCTCACGGATCTGGCCGGGCACCCCGACTATCGTTTCGTGCAGGCCGATATCGGTGATCAGAAGGCCGTGCATGCAACGTTGCGGGAGCATCGCATCGAGGGCATCATCAACTGTGCGGCGGAGACACATGTCGATCGATCGATTCTCGATCCTGGAGCCTTCGCTCGCACCGACGTGGTCGGCACGGGGATTTTGTTGGAGGAGGCCCGTCTGGCCGGCGTCCAGCGCTTCCTGCAGGTCAGCACCGATGAGGTGTACGGCAGTGTGGAGCAGGGGAGTTCAACGGAGGGCGATCGGCTGGAGCCGCGCAGTCCCTATTCGGCCAGTAAGGCCGGCGGGGATTTGCTGGTCCTCAGTTACTGGACGACCTACCGGTTTCCGGTGGTGGTGACTCGCGGCAGCAATACCTATGGACCGAATCAATATCCGGAAAAATTCATTCCCCTGTTTGCCACCAATGCCATCGATGGGGAGCCGCTTCCGCTGTATGGCGATGGGAAGCAGTGCCGGGATTGGTTGTCGGTCTACGATCATGCCGCGGGGATTCAGCACGCGTTTGAACAGGGGCAGGCCGGAACCGTCTACAACGTCGGCGGCGGCAATGAGCGGGAAAATATCGTGGTGGCGGAGCAAATTGTGGCGGCGCTGGGCAAGTCGCGCTCGCTCATCCGGTTTGTGCAGGACCGGCCGGGGCACGATCGCCGGTATTCGATCGATTGCAGCCGCCTGCGCGCCCTGGGGTGGGCCCCGCAGGTCCCGTTTGAGGAAGGGTTGAAACAGACGGTCGAGTGGTATCGCACGCATGAGGACTGGTGGCGGAAGATCAAGTCCGGCGAGTTCAAAGAATTCTATCGCCAGCAATACGGAGCCCGTCTGGAAAAGGGGACATCGTGCGCATCGTCGTGACGGGCGCTCAGGGACAACTGGGGACGGATCTTCGACAGGTCTTTCAGCACCATCAGGTGACGGGACTCGACCTGCCAGGATTCGACCTGACGCATGCCGATTGCGGCAGGGCCATTGTCGAGGCGGCGCCGGACGTGGTCATTCACGCCGGCGCGCATACGGATGTGGACGGAGCGGAGCGCGACCCGTCCCTGGCGATGGCCGTCAATGCCGACGGGACCGAGCGTGTCGCCCGCGCGGCGGCCCAAGTCGGCGCCAGGCTGATTTATGTGTCAACCGACTATGTGTTTGACGGAACAGGAACACGTCCGTACGTCGAAACCGATGCGACGAATCCCGCCGGTGCCTACGGGGCCTCCAAATGTGCGGGCGAGCAACGGGCCCTCTCCTGTTGCGAGAATGCGCTCGTGGTTCGGACTGCCTGGCTCTACGGGCTGCACGGGAAAAATTTTGTGAAGACCATTCTTCAACTAGCCGCCGAGCGTCCCTCCCTGCGCGTGGTGGCGGATCAGCGAGGATGTCCGACCTTTGCGGAAGACCTGGCCGGCATGATCGGCAAGCTGGCGGCGCATCCCGCGCGCGGGATTCTTCATGTGACCAATGAAGGCGACTGCACGTGGCACGAATTCGCCACGGAAATCGTCCGATTGGCGGGCTACCGGGTGCCGGTCGAACCGATCACCACGGCGGATATGCCCAGGCCGGCGAAACGCCCGGCCTATTCGGTGTTATCGGCGGAGCGGCTTCACCATCTCGGACTCACCATGCCGTCCTGGCAGGACGGGTTACAGCGGTTCATGAAGGCGCTGCCGGTCGTTTCCTCGATGCCTGCCCGGGCGTAGTCTGCCATCCCTGTTTCATTCTCGATCGGGCCGCGCGCGTAGGTGTGTCGGCCCGACACATTTCTTGTGCAACCTCCGCCTTTTCTCTATACTGCGGTTCCGCCGTGTCCGTCATGTGTCTCTTCCGTGCGGGGAGGCCGTGATCCGTATCTCAGGTCATGGTACAGCACCGATGGGGAGATGAACGCAGGCCCGATGTCTCCCACCCTGTCCGACGCCGGCCGGTTCCGGAACGGTGCCCCGGCTGTCATGGGCTGTGACCGAGGCTCGGCTCCGGACGGCCTGTCCGTTGAGCCGGCAGCGGGAGGTGGCTGAGCCTCCATTCCGCAAACGGCGATGCCCGAACGCATGAATAGCACCACGTCATCATCCGCGCATTCCGTCATCCGGCCGGCTCAGGCGGTCGACCGATCTGCGTCCGCCCGGGCCTGGTTCTGGGGACTGCAAGGCTATGTGATGATGGCGGTCGCTTGCGCAAGCTTTTTTCCGCTGCTCTTCCGTTATCAGGAACATACGGTGATCATCCTCATCGTGCTCTGCCTCGGGATGTGCGCCGTCGAGAAAGTGAATCCTTGGGTCAAAACTCCGCTCGACCTTCCGCTCTGGTTGTTTATCGTGTGGGTGCTGTGTACGGTCCCCTTTGCCACCGATCCGGCCTATAGTTTTGCCGAATGGAAAAAGTTCGTCGCGCAGGCCGGTGTCTTTTATTGGGCCTTGCTGGTGTTGTCCCGTTGCGGGAACGAACGGTTGCCGCGACTGGTGCTTCAGGCTCTCGTCCTCGGCGCGTCGCTGCTGGCCTGTTATGCCCTGATCGAGTTTGTTCAACGGGGCGGCACATGGCGGGATCGATATGTACGCGCCCATGCGTTTGGGTCCGACTATAACTGGCTCAGCACCTACATGGTGGTGGCGATCCCTGTTGCGGGTAGTCTCCTCGTCCTCGGGCGCCCGGCGTGGAACAGAATATCGCAGGCTCTCGCCCTTGGTCTGACGGGAGCTGCGCAGCTGTTTTCCTATACCCGCGGTGGATGGTTGGGCCATGCCGCGCAGGGGGTGATGCTGGCCTTGCTGGTCGGCGGCCGACGCATGGCGTTCGGGGTCTTGGGGATGCTCGCCCTCGTCGGCGCAGGCTTAATGGCGGCCTCTCACTCCGGTTTTCAGACCGACACGGTGGATGCCAAGACGGTCGATACCAGATTAATGGTGTGGACGATCGGCCTGGGCGAGGTTGCGACCCATCCCATAACCGGCATCGGCTTTGGAAACAATTCATTTGTGAAAAGGTTTCCTGCGTACTCGGTTGAAAAGCAGGGTCACCTGCCGGAGCGTGACCGCATCATTCCTGCCATGCACAACACCTTTTTGATGGTGACGCTCGGCAGCGGCATTCCCGCCCTGCTGAGTTTTACGTGGATCTTCGTCGCGCTGTTGCGCCGGCTCATCCCGATTCCCTGGACGAGTGGGCGTGATCGTGCCACCGCCGTGATCGCAGCGGGAATCGGATTGGCGGTGATCGGGTTTGCCGTCCGCAATCTCTTCGATTACATGTTCATGGGAAGTCTTGCGCATCTGTTCTGGCTGCTGGCAGCGGTCGGCCTCACCGTCACCGGCTCCAGCCGGCTCGATGCGACGCGGGGCGAGCCGGGTCTTGTTCAAGAACAGACGGGCACGTTCGTTCCGTCTTTGAAACCGTGAGAGGGTAGGCCGGCTGTTATGAAAGCACTGATCACAGGCATCACGGGGCAGGACGGATCGTATCTGGCCGAGTTTCTTCTGGCCAAGGGCTATGACGTGTATGGCATCATCCGGCGTTCGAGTTCGTTTAATACGGCCCGAATCGACGGCATTTATCAGGATCCTCACACCCTGGGGGCCAAGTTGCATTTGGTCTATGGCGACCTCAACGATGCCAGTTCGTTGAACCGGATCATTCGCACGGTGCGGCCGGATGAAATCTACAATCTCGGCGCGCAAAGCCACGTACGCGTCAGCTTCGATATTCCTGAGTATACGGCGGAGATCACCGCCCTCGGCACCGTCAGGCTGTTGGAGGCCATTCGCGAGTCCGGCCTGAAGCCCAGGTTTTACCAGGCCTCATCCAGTGAAATGTTCGGCAAGGTGCAGGAGGTGCCTCAACGGGAGACCACGCCGTTTTATCCGCGCAGTCCCTACGGCGCCGCCAAGGTCTATGCTCACTGGATCACGGTCAATTACCGGGAGGCCTACGGCCTATTTGCCTGTAGCGGTATTCTGTTCAACCACGAATCGCCTCGGCGCGGTGAGACGTTCGTCACCCGGAAAATCACCAAAGCCGCGGCGCGCATCAAATTGGGCCTGCAGCGTGAGTTGTTCCTCGGCAACCTGGACGCCAAACGGGACTGGGGGTATGCGGGGGATTACGTCGAAGCCATGTGGCGTATGTTGCAGCAAGACCAGCCCGGTGACTACGTCGTGGCCACGGGCGAGACCCATACGGTCCGCGAATTTCTCGACGTGGCTTTCGGCCATCTCGACATCGACTGGCAGCGACATGTGCAGATCGATCCTCGCTACTACCGTCCGACCGAGGTCGATCTGTTGATCGGTGATGCCTCAAAGGCGCGGCGGCAATTGGGCTGGAAACCGACCGTAGACTTCCATCAACTCGCCGTGATGATGGTGGACGCGGATCTGGAAGCGGAGCGGCTGAAATTGCAGGGCACGGCATCGAAGGGGAACTAGTCAATGGACAAGCATGCGCGAATTTTCATCGCCGGGCACCGGGGCATGGTCGGGTCGGCGATTCTGAGGGCCCTCACGAAGCGGGGATACGACAATCTGGTTGTCCGCACCAGCAAGGAACTGGATCTCCGCGACAATGCGCGGGTGGCCGCGATGTTTGCGGAGGTCAAGCCCGAGTACGTCTTTCTCGCGGCAGCCAAGGTGGGGGGCATCCTGGCCAACAGCACGCTGCCAGCGGAGTTCATCTACGACAACCTTGCGATTCAGACCAATGTCGTCCATCAAGCCTATGTTCATGGCGTCAAGAAGCTGCTGTTGTTGGGCTCGTCCTGTATCTATCCCCGGGACTCGCCGCAGCCCATGAAGGAAGAGTACTTACTCACCGGTCCCCTCGAACCGACCAATGAATGGTATGCGGTGGCAAAAATCGCGGGGATCAAGATGTGTCAGGCCTATCGGCGGCAATATGGATGTGACTTCATCGCCGCCATGCCGACGAATCTGTATGGCCCGAACGACAACTTTGATCTGCAGCATTCCCATGTGCTGGCGGCGCTGCTCCGGCGCTTCCACGAGGCGAGGGAAGAAGGGCGGCCGCCCACGCTGTGGGGCACGGGAACGCCGCGCAGGGAATTCCTCCATGCAGACGATTGTGCGGAAGCCTGTCTCTTCTTGATGGATCACTATTCCGATCCCATGATTATGAACGTCGGTGCGGGGGCGGAGATTACGATCGCCGAACTGGCGACCATGGTTGCGGAGGTGGTCGGCTATCGGGGCGACATCCACTGGGATCGGACCAAGCCGGACGGCATGCCGCGAAAACTCATGGATTGCAGCCGCATGACGGCGTTGGGATGGACACCGAGGATTCCGCTACGGGAAGGCCTTAAAGATGCCTACGCGTGGTACCGACAGCAGGTGGGCGCCACGCCGGAACGTTCTCTCTGACCACGCACGGCTGAGCTGGGTGACCGGCTGGTAGGCGTGTGACGGGACCAGAGACTGATTCTGCTGCCGGTAGGTCTTTTCCGCAACGGTTGCGACCGGTGCCTGCCTGATAGGGGTTTCCTCATCATCGTCCGCAATAGGGTGAACAGGTTGTTATGTGTGGTCTAGTCGGGGCGCTGGTCTTCGACCAGAGTTCCTTCCGCCTCTCCGAGTCCTATCTGACACGCATGCGCGACAGTCTGGCGCATCGGGGGCCTGATGGTGCCGGACTGTGGATCGATCGGGACCGCCGGATGGGTCTTGGCCATCGACGGCTGTCGATCATCGACCTGGCCGACGCAGCGGCCCAACCGATGCCCAACGAAGACGAGACGCTGTGGGTCGCGTTTAATGGGGAGATCTACAATCACGCGGCGATCAGGCGCGAGTTGAACGAGTCGGGCGGCCATCGTTGGCGAACCGACCATTCGGACACAGAAGTCATCCTGCACGCGTTCGAGACCTGGGGTATCGAAGGGCTGGCGAAGTTTCGGGGGATGTTTGCCATTGCGCTGTGGGATACGCGCCGCCGGGAATTATGGTTAGTTCGGGATCGCATCGGGGTCAAGCCGCTGTACTATAGCCTGCATCACGGACGACTCACGTTCGCGTCCGAGATCAAGGCCTTGTTGGAAGATCCCGACCAGCCGCGCGCGCTGCATGAAGACTCCCTCTTTCATTATCTGTCGTTTCTCACGACACCGGCTCCGCAAACCCTGTTTGAGGGCATCAAAAAGTTACCCGGCGGAACCTGGCTGCGGGTGAAGGCTGACGGCAGTATGGAGGAACGCCGGTACTGGGATGTGTGGGACCACACCACCCCGCTGATCGGGCATTCGGATGCGGACTTGGCGGCCCTGGTGTTAGAGAAACTGCGGGAGTCGGTGGCGCTTCGCAAAGTCAGCGACGTCCCCGTCGGCGTGTTCCTGTCCGGCGGGATCGACTCCAGTACCAACGCCGCGTTGTTTTCGCAGGGCGAGGCCCGGCCGGTTCGGACCTTCACGATCGGGTATGACGCCGAGTATCCCAGTTACCGCAATGAACTGAGTCACGCGCGATTCATGGCCGGGCAGGTCGGCGCGGATCATCATGAGCGACTGCTGTCGTTGGACGATCTGATCGAGTTTCTGCCGCGCATGGTCGCGTTGCAAGATGAGCCGATTGCCGATCCGGTCTGTGTGCCGGTGTATTATGTCTCGGAGCTCGCGCGCCGGCACGGCGTCATCGTCTGCCAGGTCGGGGAGGGAGCCGATGAACTGTTCTGGGGCTACCCGGGGTGGAAAACCTTCCGGAGGCTGGAGTTGTGGAACCACTGGCCGGTGCCCTCGCTGTTCAAGCGGATGGGGCTGCAGGGATTGCAATGGATCGGTCAGGGCGAGACGTTTCATTATGAACGGTTGCGGCGTGGTTCGCTCAAGCAGCCGGTCTTTTGGGGCGGGGCGGAAGCCTTCCCCGAAGCCCTGAAGCAGCGACTGCTGTCTCCGCGCTTGCAGAATCGGTTTCGGGGGAGGACCTCGTGGGACGCCATCCGACCGATCCATGAACGGTTCACGAGCCGGGCCTGGGAACAGGGGCCGCTCCAGTGGATGAGTTATCTGGATCTGAATTTCAGACTGCCGGAACTGTTGCTCATGCGGGTCGACAAGATGAGTATGGGCGCCGGCCTCGAAGCCCGGGTGCCCTTTCTCGATCATGAATTCGTGCAACTGGCGTTGAGTATTCCCGAGGCGGCGAAAACGCGAGGCGGAGTCGTCAAGACGTTGCTGAAGCAGGCCGTGCGCGGGGTGATTCCCGATGCCATCATCGATCGTCCGAAGCAAGGGTTCGGCGTACCGGTGCGTGAATGGATGCAGGGGCGTCTGGGGACGTTCATGCAGGCGCGACTGTCGGAGTTCTGCGATCAGACGGATATTCTGGATCGGGCTGCGGTACTGCAACTTGTACAAGAACAACGTGATCCTCGCGGCTGGTATCTCTTCAACCTGGCACTCTGGTGGAAACACTATCTGGCGTAGCCGGTTCATTCGACAGCAGCCGATGACCAACTTGTCATCTTACGACCCGGCCTGCGCGGAGTGTCCCGGTCCCGTCTCCTTTGCCCTCGGTGCCGAATGATCATTGATCCTCCCATTAGAACAGGCGATCGAATCCGCGCGAAGCTGCAAGGCGTGGGTTGGTACGCCACCCTTCGCATGGGCATGCTCAAGGGAATACGGCTCCTGACTAGCCGATGGTTCCGGAAGCAGCAGGCGAGGCGGTCCTATCGAGTGGATGGACGAGTCCTCACGGCTGCGCTCGACACAACGCCTGATCAACTCGACAGGGTGATGGCGCGGCTGAAGACGGACCTGGGGAGCCGTCTTCCTTTCGACCCGGCGCAGCTGCCGGCGATGCGGACCTACTACCGGGAGCAGGCGGCCGATGAACTGGCTGCCGTGGTCGAGTCTGCAGAGCAGGTCTGTCACCATGTGTGTGATCTGTTGGGATCGGGGCCGGTTTTCCTGGGCGATCCGATCGATTGGCATCGGGACGTAAAAAGCGGGTACCGGTGGAGGTCAGATGTCTATTGTTCAGACATCCCTCACGGGCAGGGAAACGGGGCCGATATCAAAGTTCCCTGGGAGCTGTCTCGGGGGTACCATCTCGTCCTCCTGGCTCAGGCGGCGCAGTTGACCGGCGAGGAGAAGTACGCACGTGAATGTATCGCGCAGATGACCGCGTGGATCGAGGCCAACCAACCGGGGTACGGTGTCAACTGGGCCTGTCCGATGGATGTGGCGATCCGGGCGGTGAACTGGCTCTGGACCCTCGCCATGGTGGTCGACCATCCGCTTGCGGCTAACGCCTGGCTGTCTGACGTTGTTGCTACGTTGGTCGCGCACGGTCGCTTCTTGATGGAAAATCTGGAGTTGCGCGACGACGGCGTGACGGCCAACCACTATCTGGCGAACGTGGTTGGATTGCTCTATCTGGGCTGCTGTGTGAAGGAGCTGCGCGAGGCCGGGCAATGGCGGGATTTTGCGGTCCGTGAGTTGGTACGTGAAATGGACCGGCAGGTGCTGACGGACGGCGTGCACTTCGAATCAAGCGTGTCCTATCATCGCCTGGTGACGGAATGTTTTCTGTCGTCGGCAGCGCTCTGCCGTCGCCACGGGGTCGAGTTGCCGCCGGGGTTTCACCGTCGGCTTGAGAAAATGTGTGATGTGGTCGCGGGATATACGAAGCCGAATGGGCTCGCCCCGCAGATCGGCGACGGCGACAATGGCCGCCTGCATGTGTTGACCGGGTATAGCCGTCGTGATGTGCGGGATCACCGGCATGTATTGGGACTTGGCGCCTGGTACTTCGACCGTGACGACTGGCGAGCGGCCGCGGGGTCTTCCTGGATTGAAGGGCTGTGGTTCGGGGCTGGACCGGGGGCGAAGCCGGTTCCGGCGACGGGATTGAGTCGCACGGTCGCCTTTCCTTTCGGCGGGTTCTACATTCTGCGGCACGAGCGGAATTACATGCTGGTGAATTGCAGTCCGCCCGGCACGAACGGGGTGGGCACCCACAAACATAACGACCTGCTCTCCGTGGAACTGCACATCGGCGGGGAAGATATTCTTGTGGACCCTGGTTGTTTCCTCTATACTTCCGACCCGCAAGCCTATAATCGTTTTCGCAGCACTCGTGCGCACTCCACCGTCACCGTGGATCAGGCGGAGCAGAATCGGTTGATTCCCGGAAAACTCTTTTGCCTACACCCGGATAGCCGCGTACAGGTGTTGCAGTGGGAACCAGGGGGGCCGGTTGAACGGCTGGTGGCGGAGCATGATGGGTACGAACGGCTCTCCCACCCGGTTCGGCATCGGCGAGAGATCGTCGTCGATCGGTTGAGTGGGACGTGGCAGGTGACCGACCGGCTGACCCCCCGTGATGGTCGTCCCCTGTCCCATCATGCGGAGTGGACGTTGACGTTTGCTCCTCACTGTTCCCTGCTTCCCGCGAGATCAGGATGGCACGTGTCCACTCCTTCCCAGCGCCTTTGGTTGGAGGGGCCGCAGCTGTTGTCCGGAGGCAAGGCTATCACTCCGGCTCCTCACCTCGAGGAGGGACTGGTTGCCCCTCAATACGGCCGGGTGCAGCCCGCTCCGGTGTTGCGTTGGTCTTGGGACGGGGTTCTTCCGGTGGAGAGCCGTGTGTCGATTTCGCGCGCCGGGCGAGACGGGGCTGGTTCGTCATGAGACCGATTCTGAACCATGGCAGTTGAACGCATGAAAGCGCAGACCATCTGGTTGACGGGATTGCCGTGTGCGGGAAAGACGACCCTTGCCAACTTGCTGTTTCGCAGTTTGCTGGAACAGGGGGTGACGAATGTCGAGGTGTTGGACGGCGATGTCGTGCGCACCCATCTTTCCAAAGGATTGGGATTTTCGCGGGCGGACCGCGATACGAATATTCGACGGATCGGGTGGGTGTGCCGGGTCCTGACCAAGCATGGTGTCTGCAGCATCGTCGCCGCCGTATCGCCGTTTCGAGCCGTGCGGGATGACGTGCGCGCCATGGTCGAGCAGGTCGGCGGTCCCGGGTCCTTCGTGGAGGTCTGGGTGCGCTGTGGCGTAGAGGAGTGCATCAGGCGTGACGTGAAGGGCATGTATGCCAAAGCTTTGCGGGGTGAAATCGAGCAGTTCACGGGGGTCTCAGACCCATACGAAGAGCCGCTCAAGGCGGATGTGGTGGTGAACACCGGAACGGAAACTCCCTCGGAGTCGGTGGATCGAATACTGGAGGTCATTCATCGTGCGGCATCCTCACGCTGACAGGCGTCGTCCACTTACCCGCAAAGGGCCGATCGGTTGTGGATAGGAGTTTCCTGTGGTTTCTGCTTCCGCCGCTGCTCCAAACGGTGTTGGGCGTCGGTGTGATGGTGCCCCTCACTACGTATTACCTTGATCCGGCTGATATCGGTACGGTCGCCATTCTGACTTCACTGGCCATGCTCGTGACGCCGCTGGCCTCGACCGGCGACAATTGGGTGTTGTCGACCCACTGGCATGCCACATCGGTATCAGGCCGGAAGGAGTTGTTGTTCACCCTCCTGCTTGCCAATGTGGGCATGAAAGCCCTGTGGATTATCCTGTTCTGGTGGCTCTCGCCTTTCGTGCTCCCGCATGCCATTACCGACTATCGTCCGGAGCATCAGCAGTATTTTGGACTGGCCTTACTCGGGGTGCTGGCCGGGGCCTTGTGGGTCACGTTGAGTTCGCTGATGGTGATCGAGCGGGCGCCTGTGAGCCATGCGGTGAACGAATCCCTGCAATGGCTGGCCGGTGCCGGCACGACGTTCGTCGGCCTGACGGTGGCACATATCGGCGTGCTGGCACTGTTCCTGGCTCCCATCGCCGCTGGGCTGATGTCGGCCCTGCATGGCCTCTGGTACGCGGCCGGAAAATTGTCGCCTCGTTCCAGCCTTCAGTGGGGAAAGGAAATCGTGCGGAGCGGCATGCCGGCCATTCCGTTCAGCCTGATGGACGTCGTGGGCAACAGCTTGGACCGGTTCGTCATTCAGCGCTGGCTGGATCTTGCGACCTTGGGCGTCTATGCGCATTCGCAAAGTTATCGCGGGATGTTCGTGACGGTGACGAAAGCCTATTCACGGACCGTGACGCCTACCTTTTTGGAATTGTTTGCCGGAAATCCTCGTCAGTCACAGCGGCAAGTTGAAGAGATGGTGTCGCTGTGGTACCTCTGTGTCACGGCGGGGGGCATTCTGGTCATTCTGTTTTCACCGGAGGTGATCCACCTGTTGACGCATGGCAAGTTCGATCAGGCGGCGCAGTTGGTGCCGATCTGGTTTCTTCTGATGTTCGCACACAGCACGGCCATTCCGTATACGCAGTATTTGCTCACGGCGCGGAAGAACGTCCTCCTATCCTGGACATCCATCCTCATGAGTGCGGGAACCATGGGGCTGGTCTGTCTTGCCACCTGGCAATTCGGGGTGATCGGGGCGACGAGCGCCGCGGTGTTCGGCGCGCTGGCCCTGCACGGGATGCGATGCGTCCTGGCGCGTCGGTTCGGGTGCCCTTATGGGATCGAACCGGGAATGCTCTGGGGTGTTGGCGTCATAGTCCTCGTCTATGTGGTCAGCCGGCTGATCGATATTCCGCTGTTCGTCAAGGTGGTGATCGGCATCCTGATAGCCGGTGTGGCGCTCATACAGATCCTGAAGCGGGTCTCGGTTCAGCAGCTGTTGACTGCGATGGTGCCGTCGAAATGAACGGCCTCGGAGTGCGGCGTGGGACGGGTGCGGAGGTATGCCATGGGTAAGCGACTGCTCATAACGGGCGGCGCGGGATTTGTGGGATCCAGTCTCGCGCTGTTGTTTCGTGAGGCCTACCCTGATTGGCACATCATCGCTCTCGATAATTTGAAGCGGCGCGGGTCGGAGTTGAACCTGGAACGCCTTCGTCGTCACGGCATTCTTTTCTGCCATGGAGACGTTCGCAACCGCACCGACCTGGAAGCGGTCGGCCGGCTGGATACGATCATCGAGTGTTCGGCGGAGCCATCGGCCCTTGCCGGTCTCGATGGGGACGCTGCATATGTCGTGGACACGAATCTGGTCGGCACCATCAACTGTTTGGAATTGGCCAGGCGGCATCAAGCGGAGCTGGTGTTTCTGTCGACCAGCCGTGTGTATCCCTATGAGGCATTGAACGCCCTGCCCTGTCGGGAAACGGCGACACGGTTCGAGTGGAAACTGGATCGGGGATGTACGGGTGTCTCCTTGCAAGGCGTCGCGGAGGATTTTCCCCTGGCCGGGGCCAGAACGCTCTACGGGGCAACGAAACTGTGCGCGGAACTGCTCATCAACGAATATGTCGCGTCCTATCACCTCCGCGCTGTCGTGAATCGCTGCGGCGTTCTTGCCGGTCCCTGGCAGATGGGCAAGGTTGACCAGGGGGTAGCCGTGTTGTGGGTTGCGCGACACCATTTCGGAGGCCCCCTGTCCTATATCGGATTCGGTGGGACCGGGAAGCAGGTGCGGGATTTTCTGCATGTCGAGGATCTCTTTGAGTTGCTTCACGAGCAGTTGCGCAATGTGGACGCGCATAGTGGACAGGTGTACAACGTCGGCGGCGGACCAGATGGGAGTCTCTCGTTACGTGAGCTCACTGAGCTCTGCCGGCGTGTGACGGGGAAGACGATTCCCATCGGTTCGGAGACGGAGACCAGGCCGGGAGACGTGCGGATCTATCTGACCGATACCTCGCAGGTGCGTGCGGCCGTTGCCTGGAAGCCCCGCTGGACGGTGGACCGCATCGTCGAGAGTATTGCCGAGTGGATTCGGGATCACGAGCAGGCGCTCCGACCCATCATCGGGAGCGGCATTTAGCAGGATGTTGAACAAGTCCGCCAGCGTTGTTCTCGCATCGCACAGAGGCTCCACGTACGGCGCCGAGTACGCTTCACCTCTGGGAGACAGGATCGGCAGTTCCAGTTCAGGATGGAATCGATTAAGGAGCGGGTAGGTCGTGCGGGTCGCATTCATTGTCCAGGGGTTGCCGGGTGAGGGATACCACGGCGGGGCGCTGACCTGCTGGGCCATCGTGAGGGCGCTGATTCGATCGGGCCATCAGGTCTGTGTCATCAGCCTGTTCGATGTCACGAGCGACAATCCCTATCTGGCTTCCCGCGAGCGGCAAGAGGCGGCATTGCGCGCGGAGGGGGCTGAAGTCGTCGTCGTAGAGTATGCCATGGCATCCTTGCTCGGTCCGCGCGGGGGAGGCCCTGTGTCCAAACTGGGACGTTGGTTCGGACGACTGAGCGACGACTCGAAGGGCTTGGCCTATGTCATGCCCTGGGTGGCGCTGGCGGAGAAGGTTCGAGTTGCGATGGGGCCGCGACCATTCGATGCCTATCTCTGCTACCACTTCGATGCGCTGGCGGCCGTGCATCCATTGCGGCTGTCGCCGCTACTGGCGGCGGTCGGCGACCTCTGGCACTTGCCGGCGTATTTTCGTTGGAGGGATAGCCCGGTTTCCTTGGCGAAGTATTCGACCCGTGGTGTGAAGGTGGCGCTGGAGTCTCTGATGGGTCAGCGGGCCATGTCGACGTTGCTGAAGCCGACCCAGTCCTGTGGGGCATTCGCCGGCCACTATGCCGAATGGCTCAAGACGCATGGCTCTCCGGGCGTGCACTATTTCAGGACGCCGGTACCGGATGTGACGGGGGCCCAGTGGGAAGCATTGAGAGAAGCTGCCCATCGGCGCCGCGATTCGAAAAAACCTCGCCTGTTGGTTATCGGGGATCTGGCGACGACCTCGACGTCGTCCGGCCTGCGGGCTGTGGCATGGTCCGTCCTTCCCCGGTTGATTAAGCAATTCGGTGAAGATGGTTTTGAACTGCGTCTGGTGGGAGGCGGGAGTCCGCCACCGGAGCTTGCCCAGGCCTTCAGACATCCGGCAGTGCAAGTGGTCGGGCGCGTGGTCCCGGCAGATCCTGAATTTCTGGCCGCCGACCTCATGATTGTCCCGACGAATATTCCGTTGGGCATTCGTGTGAGGGTGGTGACCGCCTGGTCGTTCGCCTGCCCCATCGTCGCCCACCGGGCGAATGCGGCAGGGATTCCGGAGATGCAGGACGGCCAGAATTCGTTACTGGCGGATACCGACGCGGAACTGGCCGATGCGGTGTCCCGCGCGTTGGGAGACGAGGCCTTGCGGCGGAAGCTGTCGATGGGGGGGCGTCAGACATTCGAGACATGGTTTTCTGAAGCCGTGGCTGGGCAAGCCATCGTCGACGAGTTGGAGGCGCTCGCGGGGGGCCGCGCAAGGAAGGCGAGCTGAGCCGGTGTGCTCAGGTCACAGTCTGCTGACACAGGAAAGAGGTGAGGGTGAAAAACGGATTGGGAGCTCGAATTGGGCAGGGGCTGGCGTCGTTCCTACCGCAGACCGTCTGTCGTGCGTTCGCGAATCGGCTGAGCGAAGAGAATCCACAGTTGTTATTGGAGGCCCTCGGGCCGCGACTGAACCGGGCGCCCTCCTTGGATAGCATGGCGTTCGATCTGCCGGTCAATGGCCCGCTTCAGTTCGAGGACCTGGCAGGGCTGTTTGCCAGTACGTCGCTCGATCACGGGGTGATCGCGATGACGGTTCGCCAGACAGCCTATCTGTTCGGGCTGGTACGTCGAATGAACGCCAGGAAGGTCATTGAAATCGGTCGCTACAAGGGCGGCTCGACGCTCACCATCGCCGCCGCCATGAACGGCCAAGGACAGTTCTGGTCGATCGATATCGGCGAGAAGGAGGCGCGTTTGCACCAGCGTGGCGTGACGCGCTCGTTCGATGACGAGATTCGTGACATCTGCGCACGGTTCGGACTGCCCGTGACCTTGCTGGTCGGAGATTCGCGTACGATCGAGGTCGAGACCGGTGAGGTCGATCTCGTGTTCATCGACGGCGATCACACCTACGACGGCGTGCGCAATGATTTTGAACGCTTCGGGCGTCGCGTGCGCATCGGCGGAGCGGTCCTGTTCGATGATGCCTGCGATGAAGTCATGTTCCGGACCCACTCGGAATCCGTCGGTAAACTATTGCGCGAGATAGTGGCGGAGCCATCGTTTCGTCTAGTGAAGTCGGTGAATCGGTTGGCGCATCTGGAGCGCGTTTCGTAAGGAGGCAGTCGTGTTGGTCGGCATTTTTGGCGCGGGTCGCAACGGGTCGTCGCTGCTCATGCGGCTGCTGGACGGCAGTCCGGGGTTGTGGATCTATCCCATCGAGCTGAATTATTTGCGCACCTTTGCTCCACGTACCCTCAAAGGAGCGGTCAAGCAGACGTTGGCTGCCTGCGCACCGATGCTGCCTCGACAGGCGGTCGACGCGTTCGAACACCGTCGTCGGCGATTGGTCGGTACCTGGGCGGCCGAACAATTGCAAGAATTGAAAGAGACCTACGTAGATAAACTCGTGCAGCCGATTCCGGTCGCCGAAGATCCGCTCCAGGCCATTGCCCGGCGGATGACGGGTGATGTATTGGGGGATCTTGAAGCGTATCTGGATGTCATCCGGTCCTGTTATGACGAGCGCCCTCTTCCCTCACCTCCCCACTTGATGTTCAAGTCGATCGAGGTCTCGGATCTCCCCCGCTACGGGCGCCTGTTCCCCCAAATGAAGTTCATCCACATCATGCGGCACCCCTATTCCAACTACAGCTCTCTCAAACGCACGGACATGGTGCAGAAGCAGAAGCCGTTCTGGTACCAGGGGGGCGACATTCTCCGCTTGCAGTTGGAATCCCGTTGGATTCCCCATGCGCAGTTTGCGTTGCAGGGGCTCGCCGCCGAACCGTCGAGACACCATGTGGTGCGGTATGAGGACCTGTGCGAGTCCCCCTCACGAATCGTGACGGACATGTGTACCTGGTTGGGCGTCGCTCCACCGGAGGAGCCGACGATCCAGACCGTGTTGGGCGGAAAACATCTCAAGGCCCTGCCGAGTAATCCCAGTTTAAAGGGGGTCGATACGCCGGCGCAGGTGGTGTCCGATATGGCAAAGCAATTCGGCTACGACGAGATTCTCACCGAGCGCGAGCGCCAGTTGATTCTCTTCCGGACCTTTGATCTGGGCTGCCGACTGGGATACTTTTCCACCGCCGACAAGGCGCAGGTGCCGGGTAGATTCCGTCTGTTTCTGGATTGGTTGGCTCCGGATCAATGGGAATATATGAACGCGTCGTCTCGACCTCGCTTGGTGCGAGCATTGTTGGAACGACGGCTGTATCTCTGTCGCAAGCTGCTCTCCCCCTTGGCATAGGACCGACGGCACCTGCGTGAAGTGAGCACAAACGATGTTATGGTCCGTTCGCGACAAGGTGATGTTTCAAACGGTGTTTTCGCCGTCCCGTGCCGAGGCGCTGCAGCTGATGGACTTCGCCCGGTATCTCTGGGCTGAGAACATTGCCGACCAAGTTGTCTCGCATCCGCTCTTCGCACCGTCCGCCTTGTGGCGACACTGGGCCGGCCAATCCTTTGTCGGCCTCTCCCTGGAGAAGCTGCTCTTGCAGGGCGGGCATGCCTTTCCCCATTCCATCGAGGTGGCGGCTGAGGAACGTCCGACCGGCCTGCTGGCTGCGCTGAGGGAGTGCGTGGGGCATGTACGCGGGGCTTCGACCAGGACCCGCATGCGCGAAGGCCGGGATCCCCGTTCGCTCGCAGCGGCCTTCGCACGGCTCTATCCCCAGGCGCACATACCCTCGGAGCATGAATCCTGGTATGCTCGCCATCCGAACCCGTATTTTCGGTGCCTCGAAGCCTATCTGCTGCGGGGGAAGACGGACCTGCCGTCACGAATGCTGGAAGTGGGCGGCGGGGCCTGTGTGAATGTGGCCTTCTACCATAGCCTGAACCGGCGGATGCAGAGCATCGTGGTGGATCTTCCCGAAACCATGTTTTTCGGGTACACCTTCCTGCGGACGGTGTTTCCGGACATGAGGATTCTCTTGCCGCATGAGGTCAACGGCAGCTTCACGCAGGATGCCGATGTGGTCTTTCTTCTTCCGACTCAGACCGATCTCATCCCGGATGAAACCATGGACTTCTGCTTCAACATGGCCTCCTTTCAGGAAATGTCCATGGCGACCGTCAATCACTATCTTGCGCTCATGGCGCGCACACTTCGGGATGAGGGGCGTTTCGTCTCGATGAACTTTGAGATTTCTCGATACTTTAAGGAAAATACGTTGAAGAGTTACGACCTGGCCGGATACCATTCCGAAGCCAAGGCGACGCGCGCACCCTTTAGCTCCGATCTTGCCGGATTCGGATTGAACGTCATTCACCTCGAGGTCGAGAAACGGCGGGCGGGTGAAGCATGAGTGCGTCGCCGCATGTACTCGGGGTCATTCCGGCGCGCGGTGGATCGAAGTCGATTCCGCTCAAGAATATTCGCCCCTTGAACGGAACGCCGTTACTGGCCTTCACGATTCGGGCGGCGACACAGTCGACATTTCTGGATCGGTGCGTCGTGTCGACCGACCATCCTGATATTGTCGCGGCAGCGCGGGCCCATGGCGCAGAGGTGATCGATCGACCGGCTGAATTGGCCACCGATCAGGCGCCCACGGAGGGCGCGTTGCTGCAGGTGTTGGAGGTGCTGGGGCGGCAGGGGTACCGGCCGGAGTATGTCGTGACCTTGGAGCCGACGTCACCGTTTCGGACTGCGGCCTTAATCGATCGCTGCATCGCGACTGCGATAGAGCAACAGGATATCGATTGTGTGTTGACCGTCACAGAAACGCGCAAGTGTTATGGTCGTCTGGTAGACGGCCGGTTCGAGTATCTCTTTCCCAATCAGCCGCGTCGCCGGCAGGAGCGCCAGCCGTTGTACGAGGAGAGCAGTACTGTGTACGTTACCAGGACGACGGCGTTGGAGCGTGACCGGTCCGTGCTTGGCCGATCGAGGGTCGGCGTGGTGGTGACGGATGCACGCGAGGCGCTCGACATCAATGAGCCGTTGGATTTTCTTATAGCGGAAGCGGTACTGGCGCAGCGTCGTCTGGAGGAACAGCATGGCTGAGATTGCATCTATTCCCATCGGTCCCTATCGCATCGGTCCCGACCATGCGCCCTTGGTCATCGCTGAGGCGGCGGTGAATCATCAGGGCGACTTTGAGACAGCGAAGCGGATGGTCTATATCGCCCATGCGATGGGCGCTCACATCATCAAGTTTCAGATCCACGTGCTGGACAATGAGATGTTGCGCGAGACGCCGCAATCCGCCAACTTTGCGGAGCCGCTCTACGTCACGCTGGATAAAACCAATTTGTCCGTCGATCAGCACCGGGAGTTGAAACGACTCTGTGAGTCGCTGGGTATCTTGTATCTCTGTACGCCGTTCAGCCGGATCGGCGCCGATATTCTGGATGAGCTCGGGGTGGTCGCGTATAAGACGGGCTCCGGGGAATTGACCAACTTGCCCTTGATCGAGCATATCGGCCGCAAGGGCAAACCCATGATCGTCTCGACCGGAATGTGTACGATCGAGGAAGTCGGGGAGACGGTGGCGCTGTTGCGGGCGCTGAAGACTCCGTTTGCGTTGACCCACTGTGTCTCCGCCTATCCGACGCCCTATGAACGGGTGAACCTGGGGATGATTGCCCGCTATCGTGAGCTGTTTTCCGTGCCGGTCGGGTTGTCGGATCACTCGCGAGGCATTTACACCGGCATCGGGGCTGCGGCGTTGGGCGCCTGTGTGATCGAGAAGCATTTTACGCTCGACCGGCAACAACCGGGGCCCGACCATCCGGTCTCGATCGAACCTGACGAATTGAGCGAATTGGTGAAAGGGGTGGATGCGGTGTTTCGGGGGCGTGGTGCCGACCGTCAGATTTTCCCGGAAGAACGCGAGATCGTCGCCTGGGCCAGGGAGAGTGTGGTCTCCGAGGTCGCCATTCCGCGCGGCAGCGTGATTACGGAGAAGATGGTGTGGGTGAAGCGGCCGAGTCCCGGTCCCGGTGTCGTGGCGGCGAAGGATCTTCGCAAGGTCATCGGCAAGGTGGCACAAGTGGATATTCCGAAGGACAGCCAGATTCGTTGGGAGCAATTGAACGCATGAAGCCGCGCAAGATCGCCGTCGTATCCGAGGCCAGGGCGACCTATGGGTATGTCAAACGGGTCATGCACCTGATTGAGCAGTCGGAGAAGCTGGAGCTGCAGCTCATCGTGACCGGCATGCATCTGCTGAAGGAATATGGCTCGTCCATCAACGAAATCCTGCGGGACGGATTTACGCCGGCGGCTTGTGTCGACATGTATGTGGGTGGAGACAGTCCCACAGCTTGGTCGAAGTCGTTGGGAGTCGAAATGCAGGGGCTCGCGCAGGTGTTCGATATGTTGAAGCCGGACCTCTTGCTGGTGGCGGGCGATCGGGCGGAGATTCTTGCGGCGACCGTGACGGCAGCATACATGAACATTCCGGTGGCGCATATCCAATCCGGTGACCTGTCCGGTCATATCGACGGGTCGGCGCGGCATGCGATCACCAAACTGGCGCATATCCATCTGCCGGCCTGCGAAGACTCGGCCGAACGGGTACGCAAAATGGGAGAGGAGCCCTGGCGGATTCATAACGTGGGCGCGCCGCAATTGGATGACGTCGTGCAGGGTAAAAAAATGGGTCGCGACGAACTCGCCAAGCAGTTCGGCGTGGATTTCGGCAAGCCGGTGCTGCTCGTGATCCAGCATGCGGTGCTGTCCGAGGTGCACCTGGCCAGGAAGCAGATGGAAGAGACCCTCGCTGCCGTGAAGGACAGCGGGCATCAGGCCCTGGTGATCTATCCCAACGTGGATGCGGCGGGGCAGGAGATCATCAGCGTCATCCGGCAGTATGAGCCGGTCCCGACCATCAAGACCTTTAAGAATCTTGATCGTGAGGTCTTCCTGAGCCTGCTGGCCGCCGTGTCCGTGCTGATCGGCAATTCCAGTGTCGGGATTCTGGAAGCGCCGTCGTTTAAGCTGCCGGCCCTGGATATCGGGAGCCGCCAGACAGGACGTATGCGGGCCTGCAACGTCATTACGGTACCGGAATTCGACCGCCGGTCGATCGGTCAGGCGATCGAGCGTGCGCTCCACGACCGTGAGTTTCGAGCGAAGCTGGCAACCTGCGAGAATCCCTACGGTGACGGACAGAGTTCGGAACGGATCTGCCAAGTGTTGGAAGAGGCGGATCTCAGCCGGTTGCTCAACAAACAGATGACGTACTAGCAGGATGCGGAAACAGTCCGCCAGCGGCGTTCTCGCAAGACACTGCCGCCTCACTTTCTCGGCGGCGTTCACAAACGTGACGCTCCTTCTTCGTCGCGTCGCGGACCTCGCTGCGGCCTTGCTGGACGGTCTTTTTGCGCATCCTGCGTGGTGTATCGACGCGGGACGGTCCGTGGAACCTAATAGCCACGATGATGAAAAAAGTGAGTTTTTCCGCAACCTATTGAGGCCTAGATGGCGATGAATGCTCCTGTCTTGGTGACCGGCGGTGCCGGCTGTATCGGAATTCAGGTCTGCCGCGAATTGGATCGTCGGGGAATAGAGGTGCACCTCTTGGATCTCGGCGAGCAGATCGCCCGGGTACGTCAGGCGCTACCTCCGAAGGTCAAAGTGTTTTACGGATCGATTCTGGACGTCTCGTCGATTCGAGAGGCAATGGACGGGTGCGGGGCCGTGATTCACCTCGCGGCGTTGCTCGGGGTGCGACGGACCGAGGTCAATCGGTTGCGTTGTCTGGAGATCAACGTCGACGGAACAAAGCGAGTATTGGATTGTGCCATTCAGCATCGGATCAAGCGGCTGGTGTTCGCGTCTTCGTCGGAAGTGTACGGCGAACCGATCGAGAACCCCATCACCGAAGAGACCATCACCCAGGGCAAGACCGTGTATGCCGTCAGCAAGCTGGCGGGTGAGGAGCTCTGTATCGGGTATGCGCAGCGGTATCCGGAGTTCGAACATGTCATCCTCCGGTTCTTTAACGCGTACGGGCCCTACCAGGCGGCGCAGTTCGTATTGCCGAAGTTCATTCAGAATGCCATGACCGGCAAGCCGATCGTGATCAACGGCAGCGGGGAGCAGATCCGCTCCTATTGCTACAGTGAAGATACGGGACGGGGCGTCGTCGAGGCGCTCCTCCGGCCGGAGGCGGTCGGCCAGGTGATCAATCTCGGCAACAGCGATCGGCCGATTTCCATCAAGGAACTGGCGAATCTCGTGGTGGCGGCCAGCGGCAATCCGTCGGTGGAAATCCGGTACGCCGGGGATTTTCAAGGGACGGATCGCCATGCCGGCCGCGAGATCCATCGCCGGTACTGTTCCGGGGAGAAGGCCAAACGGTTGCTCGGGTTCGAATCGCGGGTCACGCTGGAAGACGGCATCCGGCGGATCATTGAGATGAACAGCATTTTTGAGAAATGGGAAAGTACTGAACTCCCCTATCTGATCGATGAAATGACCTAGCCGGGATGATGGATGAATCATCCCAGCTGGAAGGGAGAGCTTCGAACGTTCGCCTGCCTTCATGACCCACGGTAATTGGAAAACGACATTCAAGCGTGCTCTTGCCAGCGCCAGGTTGCTTCCCGCTGCCCGATCTTTTCATTATCACGTCAGACGGATGGTCGACCCTGCCTTCCGTGAGCAGGAAGCCAGACGGCAAGGGGAGTATCTCCGGTTTGATGCCGAACATGGTGCGGCATTCCGGCGCGGCGCTCCTCCTGCGACGCAGGTTCAGCAGCGGGTGCTGGTCGTCAGTTCGGGCTCGCTGGGATTGCTGGTCGAGATCGCGTTGGTGAAAGCCATCCAAGCCGCCGGGTATCGCCCGGTGATCCTCACGGACTATGACCGATGGGTCGACCTCTACTATCGGGCAGCCGGTGTGGAGGAGGTGTCGTACTGGGAAGAGTGGCAGCGGCCGGTTTCACGAGCCGAGGCTGCCGCGATGATGAACGGTCTTGGGTCTTTCGAACAGTTCATTCAAGCCGACTATGGCGGCGCGCGGATCGGCAAGTATGCGGCCTCGACTGGGTTGCGCCATCTGCGTGTCGGCCGTCTGGATCTGTCCAGCCCCCCGGTGCGCGAGGCGCTGCTGCCCTTTCTCCATAGTGCCATGTCTTCCACCCGGGCGGCGCAAGAGATTGTGGCAACTGTGAAGCCGGATCTCGTGCTCTCGGTCGATCCGGGCTATACGCCTCGGGGGGAGTTGTTCGACGTGTGCCTGACAGCGGGGATCGATACCATCACCTGGAATGCCGCGCACAAGAACAACAGCCTCATGCTGAAGCGGTATCGGCAATCGAATCGCGATGTGCATCCGGCGTCGCTCTCGTCCGACACCTGGCGCGAGCTGAAGACGCGGCCCTGGACCGACGTGGAGCGAGCGCGATTGCGCCAAGAACTCGTCGGCAGTTATCAAAGCGGCGAATGGTACAGCGAGGTCGGCACGCAATTTCATACGGCCAGTCAGGATGCGGCGGAGGTTCGCCGGGCGCTGGCCCTGGACGAGGGCAAGAAGACGGCCGTCATTTTTCCCCATATCTTCTGGGACGGCACGTTTTTCTACGGGACTGACCTGTTTGAGAGTTATGAAGAATGGTTCATCGAAACCATGAAGGTGGCCTGCGCGAACAAGCAGGTGAATTGGGTCGTGAAGATCCATCCGGCCAATCTCGTCAAGAACGCGCGGGACGGGGTCGGTGCGGAACCATCCGAACTCGTCGCTCTTCGTTCGCTGGGAGCAGTCGTGCCGTCCCATGTAAGGATCATTCAGCCGGACAGCCGCATGAGCACCCTCTCACTGTACAGCGTGATGGACTATTGCGTGACCGTGCGTGGAACGGTGGGTATCGAGGCCGCCAGCTTCGGCATTCCGGTGTTCACCGCGGGCACGGGGCGATATGACCGCCGTGGATTCACGATCGACTCCGACACACGGACGCAATATCTGGATCGCCTCAGGCGGATTCATGAGACCCCGCCCATGTCTGCCGATCAACGGGATCTCGCCGAGCGGTTTGCCTACGGGATCTTCCTCGCCAGGCCGTTCAGTCTGCGCACCGTGACGATGGAATTTCAGCGTGATGCCAAGGTGAGTTTGCAATCGACCGTGCATGTGCCGAACGGACAGGACCCGGCAACGGCGCCGGACCTCAGACTGCTGACCGACTGGGTCCGCAGCGGCACGGAAGATTTTCTGTCGCCGTTGTCCTAAGGTATGCCGGCGTCGCAGGCTGTGAGAGGTCGTCGTCATGTGCGGAATAGCGGGAATGGTGGGACCGGGATCGGCCCAACTGGTGCGCGTCATGACGCAGGCGCTGGTGCACCGTGGGCCGGACGATGTCGGGTACTACGACGACCCTTCCTCGCATGTCGGTTTAGGCATGCAGCGGCTCAGCATTCTGGACCTCGAACATGGGCACCAACCCATGCCCAACCAGGACCGATCCGTATGGATCGTCTACAACGGGGAGATTTTTAACTCGCCGGAATTGCGACGGCGTCTCGAACAGAAACAGCATCGATTCGTGACGGACAATTCCGATACGGAAACGCTGTTGCAGCTCTACGACGACAAGCAGGAGGACATGCTGGGGGACTTGAACGGCATGTTCGCGTTTGTGCTCCATGACAAGCGGCGGAACCTATTGTTCGGCGCTCGCGACCGGATGGGGATCAAGCCCCTCTACTACGCCAAGACGCCTTCGGCGTTTGCGTTTGCCTCGGAACTCAAAAGTCTGCTCACGGTGCCGAGCCTGAGACGCGATCTCGACCGGGCCAGCCTGTTTCACTATCTCACCCTGCGGTTTGTTCCCGGCACTTCCTCCATCGTCAAGGGGGTGTCGCGTCTCGCGCCGGGGCACTGGTTTCGATACGAGTTGGAGACCGGCAAGTTCGAGACGCAGCGCTATTGGCGGCCGTCGTTTGCCTCGCAAGAAGAGCGATCGGTCGGGGAATGGACAGAACTGGTGCGGACGGAGTTGCGGGCCGCCGTGCAGCGCTGGAGCCTGAGCGATGTGCCGATCGGCTGTTCCTTGTCCGGCGGGCTGGATTCCTCCAGCATCGTGGGGTTGCTGGCCGAGAGCGGTCATTCGAAGCTCAAGACCTATTCGCTGGGATTCGAGGGGGCGGCCGAGCTGGATGAATTGCCGCTGGCGAGGAAAGTCGCGGAGCGTTGGGGCACCGATCACCACGAACTGATCTTACGCCCCGACGATTTGCTCCGCGATCTCCTGAAGATGGTCTGGTTTTTGGACGAGCCGTACGGAGGCGGGTTGCCCTCCTGGTACGTGTTTCAGTTTATGCATCGGGACGTGAAAGTCGGTATGACAGGGACGGGAGGCGACGAGCTTTTCGGCGACTACGGACGGTACATCGGCCTGGAGCGGCGACTCGCGGGCCAGCAAGCGGAAACCGCCGCCCCGCAAGCCTCAGCCTGGCTGGATCGCTGTTGGCCCCTGGTCTCTTCGTTGGTCAATCGCCTTCCGCATGGCGTCGGTGGATGGCGGGCGCGGGAACGGTGGCGCCACTGGCCGCAGATCGGGCGAGATCCGTTTCAGTGGGAGTATGTGCAGGCGTTCTACTATTTCTCTGATGCCATGAAGCGGAATGAGGTCCTGACGGGTGAGGGCGGCGAGCAATCGACGGATACCACGGAGTTCCTGCGACGGCTGTACGAAGAAGCCGACGGTGTGCTGCCGCGCGATGGGCTGATGCAGCTGGCGCTGCGAACCCAGTTGCCCGAAGAGTTTCTGTTCATGACGGATCGGTTTTCCATGGCGCATTCGCTGGAAGCGCGCGTGCCGTTTTTGGATCAGGTCTTTGTCGACATGATGTTGCGGATTCCCGCCGGAGTTCGCACCAGACCGGAAGATCCGAAGTACCTGCTGCGACAGGCCGTGCGCGATCTGTTACCGGAGGAATTGCTGCATGCACCCAAACGTGGCTTTGTGCTTCCCACGGCTCAGTGGTTGCGCGGTCCGCTACGCCCGTTGACGAAGCGGTTGTTGGCTCCGGCCCGGCTGACCGAACAGGGGTTGTTCAAGCCTGAGTTCTACGCGCGCGTGGTCGAGCCACATCTTCGAGGGCAGGCCGACTATCATCCCCAGATCTGGACCCTGTTGATGTTTCAGCTCTGGCACAGTCTGTATATCGAACGAACACTCACCCAATGCCCCAGTTTTTCCTGGCGGGAATTATGTTAAAGCAATACGTGCAGGCACGGATGTGGTGATCACCGGGGCATCGGCGGAGTGGTGGATTCCATAGAAAAGGAGCCAGTCGAAAGAAGATGCGTCGGGAGCATATCGAGGAATTGGTCTGTCCGTGCGGGCCGCACGGACTCACGTTGCAGCACGGCGCCATTGAAGAACAGGGAGAAATCAAGACCGGAGAACTGCGGTGTTCCGAGGATGGCCTGACCGTGCCGATCCGGGGCTTCGTTCCGCGGTTTGTGCCGGACAGCGGTTATTCGGAAAACTTTGGTGAGCAGTGGAATCGGTTTCGCCGCACGCAGCTGGACAAGTTCAACGGCACGACCCTCTCCAAAGAGCGCTTCTACAGCGGCACGGGTTGGTCGCCGGACGAGTTGAAGGGGGCCAGGGTGTTGGAAGCCGGTTGTGGCGCCGGGCGTTTTACGCAGGTCATGCTCGATGCCGGGGCGCAGGTGTACTCGGTCGACTTGAGTTCAGCGGTGGATGCGTGCCTGGCGAACAACGGCCCGCGTGAGCACTTGTGCGTCGCTCAGGCCGATCTGTGTCGGATACCGTTCCGGCGGCACTCCTTCGACAAGGTGTTCTGTTACGGCGTGTTGCAACATACGCCGGATCCTCGTGCCTCCTTCATGAACCTTGTGCCGTTTCTGAAACCGGGCGGCGAGCTGGCGGTCGATGTCTATCTCAAAGGCTGGGCGATGGAGCCGTACAAGAGTAAGTATTTGTATCGTCCACTCACGACACGGATGCCGCGGAATCTGTTGTTTCGATTGTTGCAGTGGTATATCCCGAAATGGCTGCCGCTGGATACGTTCATCAAACGACTGCCGCTGGTCGGGCGCGTGCTCGGCATGGGGGTCCCCTGTTGGAATTACCACTACCTGCCGCTGTCCCATGAGCAGCAGGTTGAATGGGCCATCCTTGATACGTTCGACGCGTTGGCGCCGGTCTACGACGATCCGCAAACTCCCGACGCGGTCGCTGAATGGTTCCGGAGCGCGCAGTTGACGGATGTGCGGGTACGAATCGGAGGCAACGGGGTGCTGGGAAACGGGAAGGCCCCGGCCTGACCGCCCGCGCCGATTGTTATGAATATTCTCCATCTCAGCACGGAATATAATCTGGGGGGATCCGGGCGGGCCGCGCATCGTATCCATTCCAGCCTCCTGAGGCGGGGACATACGTCGCGCATGTTGGTGTCGGGATTGGTGTATGGGGTGCCGGAGGCCGGGCCGATCTGGCAAACCCTGCCCTGGCGTGCGGGAGACTGGCTCGCGCGCAGTCTCACGGAGGCGTTGAGTCTCCAGTATCTGTTCTTGCCCTCGTCCTGGGCCCTCCTGCGGCATCCCTGGTTTCGCGCGGCGGATGTCGTGCAGCTCTACAATACGCACGGCGGCTATTTCAGTCACTCGGTGCTGGGCGTCGCAAGCCGGCGGAAGCCGTTCGTCTGGCGGTTGTCGGACATGTGGCCGTTGACGGGCCATTGTTGTTATTCCTACGAGTGCGATCGCTGGAAGACCGGGTGTGGGACCTGTCCGCTGCTGAGCGATGAGCCGGCGTTGCGCGAGGATCGCACGGCGCTGCTGTGGCGAGCGAAGCGGCGCATCTACGCAGACGCGAAGGTGACGCTGGTGGCCCCTTCGCGCTGGATCGCGGGTCTTGCCGCCCAAAGCCCGTTGGCGCAGCATTGGCCGCTGGAGCTCATTCCGAACGGACTCAATCTCAAGGTGTTTCGTCCCATCCAGCGAGCGGCTGCCCGGGAAGTCCTCGGCCTCCCGCAGGAGGAGGCGCTGATCCTGTTCAGTTCAGTGGAGACCAGGGCTCATCGGAAGGGTGGCACTTTTGTGGCGGAGGCTGTTCAGCGGCTGAAAGGAAACACCCGTAGCCCGTTTCGATTGCTGGTCGTGGGCAACCGAGCCTCCGAGTGGGAGAAGGTCGTCGATGTTCCTGTCACCGCGATCGATGCGATCAAGGACGATCATCTGTTGGCCACTGTGTATTCAGCGGCGGATGTCTTTGTACATCCGGCTCTGGCGGACAATCTGCCGAACGGGGTGCTGGAGAGTCTGGCCTGCGGCACGCCGGTCGTGGCGTTCGACGTGGGTGGTGTCGGGGAAGCCGTGCGGCCGATGGAGACGGGGTACCTCGCACGCCACAAAGATGCGCAGGATTTGGCGGCTGGGTTACAACAGCTGTTGGATGATGACGATCTCCGGCGCCGTCTCGGCAGGCGCGGTCGAGCCGTGGCGGAGGCGGAGTACGACATGGAGCTACAGACACAACGCTTTGAAGCCTTGTATCAGCGGGTGCTCCGTGACCGATAGCCGGTTGGTGCGGTTTCCCGAAACCTCGTATGGAATCGTCAAGCGCTGGCAAACGATCGAGGCGTGGACAGAGACGGTGGCGCGCCGCCGGAGAAAATCTTCGCTCACGGTGTTGGACTATGGCTGCGGCACCGGCGATCACGTGACCTATCCTCTGGCCTGCCTGGGGCATCACGTGCTGGGCGTGGATGTGCATGAGGAGTCGATTCGCCAGGCTTCGGTCCGGTATCAGTCGCCGACACTTTCGTTTCGGCTCGCGGACATCGAAGCGCTGGTGAACGATGGGGCGCGGTTTGATCTGGTGGTCTGTTCGGAGGTGCTGGAGCACCTCTACCACCCAAGGAAATTTTTGGACATGCTCACCCGGGTACTGGAGCCGGGCGGCGGCGTGATCATCACCACGCCCAATGGCTACGGCTCGTTCGAGTGGTTGAGCAGTCTTCACGGACTGCTTGCCCGTGCCGGAATCCATGGCTTGCTTCGGCGGGTGGCCCATGCCTGTTCGCCTTCCCGCAAGGCCGCCACGACGCCGGAGGCCGAAGCGGAAACAGTCGTGCCGACGACTGGCTTCTTAAATATGGACTCGACGCACGTGCAGTTTTTCCGGATCGGTGAACTCGAACGGATATTTTTCGACGGTGGATTTCGCATTATCGAGCGGAGGGCCCGCACGCTATTGTGTGGTCCCTACGTGGATGTGCTCTTTCGCCTGGCGCCCTGGGAGCCGGCGTTGTGTCGCGCGAACAACCGGCTGGCGGATCTGCTGCCGTTCTCCTGGGCGGCAGATTGGATGTTCCTGCTGGAGCATCGCGGGGCGGGGGCGCAGTGAACCAGGAATTGCCGCGGGTTCTGATCGTCACGTCGAACAATTTCAATCTTGTCACCGGCGGCGGCATTACGCTGAGCAATCTGTTCCGCGGATGGCCGCATGACCGATTGGCGAACCTGCATGAAGATGTCTTGCCGGACGATCACAGCGTCTGCCGCACCTTTTATCGATTGACGGAAGAGGAAGTCCGCTGGGTCTGGCCCTTTTCCTTGGTGCGTACCTGGTACGGCCGCAAGAAGCAGCAGGCTCTCGTGAGCGAAGGCGGCCCTTCCGGCTCAGCCGGGCCGGGCTGGCTGAGCTCGCTCAAGCGGCTCATCGGCGACGGCGCGCCGAAGCGGGCGCGACTGACGCCGGCACTCATCGACTGGGTGGAGCGATTCCGTCCGACCCTCCTGTACGGCTTTCTCGGCTCGCTGGAGCAGCTCACGCTCACCAGGGCATTGGCAAAGCGCTTCAAGGTTCCCCTCGTCATCCACATGATGGATGATTGGCCCGCGGTCCTGTATCGCGGCGGGTTGTTGAGCCCGGTCATGGGACCAGTGATCCGGCACGAACTTCGCTGTGTCCTGAGGGAGGCGCGTGGCCGTTTTGCGATTTGTGACGCCATGTGTGAGGAGTATGAACAGCGTTACGGGTACCCGTTTCACTCATTTCAAAACGCCCTGGTTCCCGCGGAGTGGTTGCCGCATGCCCGGACCCAATGGCAAGCCGGACAGCCGTTCGTGGTGCGGTATGTCGGCTCCATCGTGCCGGACGGACAAAAGGAAAGCCTTCGCGATATCGCGCAGGCGGTGGCGGAGATGCGGGCGGCTGGACGACAGATCGAGTTGCATATCCATTCTCCGCAAAGGGATACGGAGTATCTCCGATCGTTAGAGTTGCCCTCCGAGGCGATCAGGATCGAGGGACCGCCGGAGTCCTCGATCGTCCCGCGGTTGTTGGCGGAATCGGACCTGTTGTTGCTTCCCTATAATTTCGATGCGCGAAGCGCCCGCTACATCCGGCTGTCGCTTCCGACGAAGGCGCCGGCCTATATGATTTCCGGCACTCCGGTTTTGGTGTATGCTCCGGCCGATGTGGCGACCGCCCAATATGCGACCCGCGAAGCGTGGGGCTATGTCGTATCGGAGCAGGGACAGGAGGCCGTGAAGGCGGGTCTGACGCGGCTGATGGATGATGCGTCGCTGCGGGAGCGGCTGGGGCGACGAGCCCAGGCGGTGGCGGTGGCACGGCACGATGCCGAACGGGTGCGCAGGGAGTTTTGGCGGAGTCTGACCGCGGCGGCAGCAACGGTGTCCCCGAGCTGAGCGAGCGGCTGACGAGCACACCCGACGGTGCGGAGACGGCGTCGATCGATGGACGCGCGGCAGAACCGCTGATGTGGAGATGATGAGCAAGGTGGACGAATCTCAGCGAACAGGCGCGAATGCTGCGGCAGGGCAGGCAGCATCGTCTCCGAATGACGATGTCCGGCGCTATTGGGACCAGGGCGCGTGCGGCACCTACGACTATATCGTGGGATCGTTACCGGCATTGAGCCGCGAGTGGTTTGCGCAGATCGAGCGGCATCGGTATGCCGTGGAACCCTGTATCCCGACTGTTGCGCAGTTCGAGACTCATCGAGGTAAGACCGTCCTGGAGGTCGGGGTCGGGGCCGGTACGGATCACCTGCAATGGGCTCGTGCCGGCGCGGTCTGTTATGGTGTGGACCTCACTCAACGCGCCATCGAGACGACGCGGGCGCATCTCGCATTGCACGGGCTGAGTTCGACACTGCAACGTATCGATGCTGAAACCTTGCCGTTTCCCGATGCGACCTTCGATGTGGTGTACTCCTGGGGCGTCATCCACCACTCCGCCCATCCAGAACAGATCGTTCGGGAAATCCGGCGAGTGCTGAAGCCTGATGGCCTGTTCATCGGGATGGTCTATGCGCGACATTCACTCGTTGCGTTCAAGTTGTGGATCAAACATGCGCTGTTGAAGGGCCGGCCCTGGACCTCATGGGCCGACCTGGTGGCGAACCACATGGAGAGCCCGGGCACAAAAGCCTATACCGTCGCGGAAGTCCAACAGGTGTGGTCGGGGTTTTCGTCCTGCGAGACCCAGCAGATCGTCACGGTCTACGACTGCAGTTGGTTTCCTCGCTGGATGCACCGGCTGTTCCCCGATTCTTGGGGCTGGTTTATCGTGGTGCGCTCGCGAAAGTAACCGGGCACGCGGGGGGAATGGTCGATGCCACGCAGACGAGTGTTGATGGCCACCGTGAACCAGTGGCATTCGCCCTTTCAGGTAGGCAGCCACCACCTGGCTCGCGGCTTTGCCGAGGCGGGATGGGAGGTTGGGTTCGTCTCGGAGCCGATTTCCCCCTGGCATCTGCTGGGCGGGAATGCGGAGGAATTCAAGGATCGGTATCACCTCTATCGCAGCGGTGGCGCGCGCGTTGTACCGGGAAAGGTCTGGGCCTATGTGCCGGGCGCGCTCTTCACGCCGCACAATAAGCCGGTGCTCAACCAACCCTGGATCGCCGAACAGTGGAGTCGACTGACCATGCCCAATCTTGTCGGCACGTTGCGACAACAGGGCTTTGGCGAGGTGGACGTGCTCTATTGCGACAGTGTGGTCCACCAGGGCTGGCTGAAGCATATTCGAGCCGGCAAGTCGGTCTATCGCATCGCCGACGCCTTGTCCGGCTTTGCGAAGACCACACCGGCCATTGTGCAATTAGAGCGGATGGTGGCCCGCTCGGTCGACCTGGTGGTCTATGCCGCCCACAGCCTTGAAGGCTACGTGAAGGCGCTGCGGCCGACGTCGATGGCCTATCTGCCCAACGCAGTCAATTATGCGCATTTCAGCGCAGCGACACGAGAGTGCCCGCAAGACTACTCCGGGATCCCACGGCCGATTGCCGTCTATGTCGGCGCAATGGATGTCTGGTTCGATTACCGCTTGATGGACGAGGTCCTGGACCGGCTGCCTCATGTGTCGTTTGTCTTGATCGGCCCGGATGAGTTGGCGAGGCAGCGCTTGCGCCCGCGCCCCAACCTGCATCTGTTGGGGCGGCGGCCCTACGCCGATGTGCCGGCCTATCTGCAGCATGCGGATGTCGGTCTCATTCCATTCGATGTGGTGAACCATGCGGAGTTGGTCAACAGCATTCACCCCCTCAAGTTGTACGAGTATGCCGCCTGCGGTCTGCCGATCGTGGCGACGGAATGGGAAGAATTGACGCATCTCAAGAGCCCGGCGCAGCTGTGTCGAGGAACCGAAGCCTTTTCGCGTGCCATCGAGCAGGCGCTGGCGAGTCCGCCGGCTCGGACTGCATTACAGGCCTATGCGGCGGATCACGACTGGAGTGCTCGGGTGTCCAGCCTGCTGAAAGCACTCGGTGTTCCGGCTGAGTAACCCGCCGCGGACTCTGTGGTCGACGGAGTGAATGTGAACATTGTCGTCGTCAGTGATTTCGCCCATGTGAACGGTGGAAACGCCGCGGTGGCCTTGGGGAGCGCCGTCGGCCTGGCGGCCAGAGGGCATGCGGTGACGCTGTTCGCCGGTGCCGGTCCCGTCGACAACCGAATCAAAGCCAGTTCGATTGACGTTGTCTGCACCGACCAGTATTCCATTGCCGACGATCCGCGCCGGTTGCGCGCGATGGTGCAGGGAATGTGGAATGTCGGGGCCGCGCGGGCGATGGGCACGTTGTTACGGCGCATGGACCTCGACCGCACGGTGGTGCATGTGCACGGGTGGGACAAGGTGCTCTCCAGCAGTGTGGTCCGGACTGCCCTGTCGATGGGGGCGAAGGTCGTCTGTACGTATCATGATTATGTGTCGGTCTGTCCGACCGGCGGGTTTTACAACCATCCGAAGGATATGATTTGCGGACTGCGACCGCTCTCCGCCGCCTGTGTGTTTGAAGGCTGTGACCGGCGGAATGCCGCGCACAAGTGGTGGCGGGTCGCCAGAAGCGCGGTCCAGCGGCAATGGGGTGGAATTCCTGAGGAGGTGAAACACGTCGTGGTCGTGTCCGACTTCAGCCGGCGGATTCTCAGCCCGTTTTTCCCTGACGGGACGCAGGTGCATCACGTGCGGAATATGATCGAGGTGACGCGGGCCGAGCCGGTCGAGCCTGAATCGAACAAGCCCTTCGTGATGGTCGGACGTCTGTCGCGTGAAAAAGGCCCGCACCTTCTGGCCGCGGTCGCGCAGCAAACCGACTGGCCTGTCCGTTTTGTGGGCGAAGGCGAGAGCGCCGCGGAGGTTCGCCGTCTAGCTCCGGCCGCCACCCTGACCGGTTGGCTGTCCCGCGAGCTGGTGACGCAGGAATTGTCCGGTGCGCGTGCCGTAATTTTCCCGTCTTTGTGGTATGAGACCGAAGGATTGGTCGTGTTGGAGGCCGCCGCGCTCGGGGTCCCGGCAGTGGTGGCGGATTCCTGTGCAGCGCGCGATCTGGTGATCGACGGGGAGACGGGGCTGTATTTTCGAGGGGGAGATGCGAGGGCGCTTCAGGCGGTCATGACGCGGTTACAGGATGATCAATTCGTGCGACGATTGGGTCGTGCCGCCCACCAGCACTATTGGCGTCATCCCCGTTCGCGTGAGAAGCATGTAGCTGATCTTGAGGAGGTCTATGCGCAGGTTCTATCCGGTCACTAAGGGGCCGTCCGATAGATTCTCTGTGCCGCATGAGGCGGTACGCGTGGAGGAGGACGGTTTCGCCGCGTCGGACCTTATCGGGCTGGCGCTTCTCGGTGGTCTGCTCTGTTCGCCGCTGCTCTTCAAGTTTCGCCTGACGGACAGCATCGTGCTGCATCCGTTCGTGCCCCTCCTGGCGGCGGCATGGGTCTGGGTGGCATGGGAGAGTCGGCGCACATGGTCGTCGCTGAGGCAAGGCTGGTACGTCGCCGAGTGGCAGGTGTGGAACGTGCCGGTGCTGTTGCTCGGACTCTCGGTCGCGGGCCTCTTGCTCAGTCTGGCCGTCAATTCGATCTGGCTTGCTTCTTTTCAAAAGACCGGCCTATTGCTGCTCATAAAGTGGGTGCTCTACCTTGCGCCGCTTCCGCTGGCGGCCTTGTTGACCCTTCGCTGTCCTCTGGCGGTCATCAGGCTTGTGAGTTATCTCGTGCCGCCAGTGGCGTTCGGCACCCTGTGTTATTCCGCGTTCAGGCTGTGGCAAGCGCTGGAAGGCCACTACACGAATATCTATACGGACGGGGCGTCGATCTTCTTTGCCATGGGGACGTTTGCGGAAGTGTGGTCATTCGATGGACTGTCGGTCAGAAGCGATGCGATGGGCCACACGGCTTATGGCATGTATCTGGTCTGTACGCTGATGTTCAGCTGCTGTCTGGCGCTGTTCAGCGGCTGGAACGGCCTCGTAAACTCGCGGTATGCCGCGGGCCAAGTCGGCGTGCTAGGCCCCCTCGCCTTGAGCGGCATCCTGTTGAGCGGGTCGCGCACCAGCCTGCTCGCGCTGGCCGTCTCGCTGTGCGGGTTGTTCGTGCTGCTGCGGCTGAATCCTGGTGCGTTGTTGTCTGCGCGCCGACGCCTGCTCTGCGCCGTCCTGCTCGTGGTCGTGCCGCTTGTGTTGTTGTCTGTCACCGCCCTCTTCCGTACCGCCTTGCCGACCCTGGAGAGACTGCAGGAGACGCTGATCGGCCGGTTGGACATTACGCAAAATGTCACAGGGGAGGCCACGCCGGTTTTGGCGGATCATGCGCCCACCAGGCAATCCGTCAGGAATGTGCAGACTCGGTTGTGGATTTGGGGGCAGTCGATCCGTCATCTCCTTGCCCATCCGGAGACCGTGATCTGGGGCATCGGGTACGATCGTCGGCGGTTCGTGGAGACTGTCGTCGGGCTTCCCTACGAGGGCTCCAACGTCAATCTCCAAACCGCGCATAATCTTTTTCTCGACATTTTGCTCAAGGGCGGCGTCGGGCCGCTGCTTCCGCTCCTGCTCGCCTGTGCCTGGTTGTTCTGGAGTGCCGTGAAAAGCGTGCTGATCCCCGTGCGTGGCCGGGAGTCGATCGCCCGCATCGGTTTGGGGTGGATGCTCATTGCGTTCTGGCCCGCGGTGCTGGCTTGTAGCCTGGCCGGTGAGGAGCTGCTCACCGACAATCTGCTGCTGCATTGGACGACGTTGTTCGGTCTGTTGCTCGGCTTGGTAGGCTTGGCCTTATCGGACTGGCTTCCGAACCGCATGTTGCACATGACCGCCCGAGCCGGAATCGGCGGCGGGCCGGCCTATGTGACGGCGGTCGTACGGCATCAGCAACAGGCCGGAACTCAGGTGCGGGTGTTTTGTTCCGACGAGCAGCCGTTCGTGGGTATCTGGCGAGGCATGGGGGTGGAGGTCTCGGTGTTGCCCATGCGGCGGCCGAACGCACGCTCGGTCTGGCGCTTGCTCACGGAACTGTTGCGGGCACCGGCGCCCATCCATGCTCATGGGCGCGGCGCGGCCTTTTTCGCCTTCTGGGTCAAGGTCTTGGTGCGCATTCCGGTGCTCTATACCCCGCATGGTCCGCACTATGCGTTTGCGCGAGGGTGGCGATATACCAGTGCGTGGGTGATGGAATGTCTCTTTCGCCTGGTCTTCGATGCGGTGCTCTATGTGTCGCCCGGGGAGCAGGCGCTTGCGGCTGCACATCATCTTCCCGTCGGCCGTTCGCGCGTGGTGGTGACAGGACTACTGGATGAGGGGCGGACAATACCTCACGCTTCTGTCGCGCGGGATGCCCTGCATCGCGAGTGGGCCTTGCCTCCCGATCGGTTCGTGATCGGCTGGATCGGGCGATTCGACTACGCCAAGGGGTTGGACCTGTTGTTGGCGTCCATGCCGGCCGTTGCGGCGAAGCTTCCCAGCGCCGTCTGGGTGATCATCGGTGATGGAGACGGAGATGGCTGCGGCGAAACGTACCGCCGTGGGTTGGATGCGGCGCTCGTCGGCCGAGTCCTGTTCCTGGGGAGCCGAACGGATGCCGATCGGCTGATCCCGGGCTTTGATCTGTATGTCTCCACCTCACGATGGGAGGGGCTGCCGCTCGTGTTGCTGGAAGTGATGGAGCAGGGGGTGCCCATTGTCGCCAGCGACGTGGTGGGAAATCGCGATGTGCTGAGCGGCTGGGGTGTGCTCTTCGCGGCCAATGATACGGCCGCGGCGGCCGCGGCGCAGCTGCGCGTGGCCACCGATGCCTCGTTGCGCGCGCAATTGATCGAGACGGGGCGTCATGTGCGCCAGACCGACTTTTCCCTGTCGCGGATGTTGGCGGTCTTGGATGGGGTGTACTGTGACGTGCTGGGGCCAAGAGTTTCAGGTTTGCGACGGAGTGAACAGCAGGAGGCGGCAGCACGGCTGCGCACGTTGGGACAATACCCCGCCGAGACGCCGTTACCTGGGTAGAGGATGAAGCGGTGTCGGTATGGTGCGCGCACGACTCGTCCAGCCAGGGATCGCGTGAATGGGTGAGGTGTCACGTATGGGTGAGAGGGGCGCGGAGCGTCACGGATCGTCCGAATCGGCCCAAGCCCAAGCGCCGATATCCATTGCGGGGAGAGTAACCGGGAATTCAGGCCGATTGGGACGCGCCGCACTGCCATTAATTGTCTCCGATGCGGTCCTGCAAGGGGCGCGGTATCTCCTGATCCTGTACCTCGGGTATCAATCCTTGTCGTTGTTGGGATCGTTTCTGATGGGAGCTGCGGCGGGATCGCTGATCGGTGTGGCCGCGGATTTCGGGGTCAGTCAACACTGGCTGCGGCTGGGAGGCGCAGTTCCGTCCCTGTCCAGAGAAACGTTTCTCCGGGCGATGCGAGGGAAGGTCCTGCTCTCGCTGTTCGGCATGCTCCTGGTTGCCGCTCCTGTTGGGTTGGGCTGGTGGACTCTCGCGACGCCCGCTGCCATGGTGCTTGGGATGGCGTTGATGGTGAGTCAGTCCTGGGGAGAGACCTGTGATGCGGTCGGGCTCTCGGCTCACCGTTATGGCACGGTCTCGCGGTTCCGGTGGTTCCTGGCGATGGGTGGCTATCTCGTGCCGGTGGCGTGGGTCTACTTCCTTGGCGAAGCACCGGCATTGGGCGGCGTGGTCGCTGTACTGGTGATGGCCGCCCTCGGGGGCCTCGGCATGTCCTGCGTCTACCTCGTGGCGATCGCCTCTACGCTGGCCGTGAGCGACGAACCTGGTGTCGGGTTTCGCCAGGTCTTGTGGCAATCTCGCTGGCTCGGCCTCAATCAATTGGCAATGGTGGTCGACGTGCGAGCACCCTTGATCATTCTGGGACTCATTCTGGGTGAGACGGCTGTCGGCCTCTACGGGTTGGTGCAACGTACCACTGCGGTGGTGGAATTGGCCTGGGCCTCGATCTCCCGGTTGCTGATCACGTCTTATTCGGAACTCGGCGCGGGCAATCAGGTTGGGGAAGTGGACGTGCGGGTGTGGCGTGCGGCGCGGCTGACTGGTCTGATTACGGCCACGCTGGCGGCAGGGGTGTGGTTCGGGATCGTGATGATTGTCGACAACATGGCCCTATCGAACGACGCAACCCTGGCCTTGTCGTTGCTGAAGGTGGGGAGTCTGGCCATCGTCCTGAGTTCGTTGAAACGGCCGTTCGTGTCCGGCCTGATCGCGATCTACCAGGAGCGGGCGGTGTGTCGTGTGAACCTGCTGTCTGCTCTGGCCGGTCTTTTTCTGGTGCCTGTGAGTATCGTGTATTTTAACCTGTGGGGACCGGTCGTCGCATGGCTGACGTTGGAGGCGGCGGCCTGCGCATTACTCGTGTCCCTGTTTGTGTCTGTCACTCGAGCGGCTCAGGCGAATCAGGAGTCGCCGCTGACCCGTCGCGCGGCGCTTTGAGCAAGCCGGCGTGAAATGATGAACGGAATTCATGCGTGTTGCCATTGTCCATGACTGGTTGACCGGGATGCGGGGCGGCGAGCGATGCCTGGAAGTTTTTTGCGAGTTATTTCCTGATGCGGATCTCTACACCCTGCTGCACATCAAAGGGACGGTGTCACCCACGATCGAACGGCATCGAATCCGGACCAGTTTCATTCAATCCCTTCCGCTGGCGCAACGGTTCTATCGCTACTACTTACCGCTGTTTCCCGCGGCCATCGAGCGGTTCCGGCTCGGATCGTACGACCTCATCCTGAGTTCCAGCCACTGCGTGGCGAAGGGAATTCGTTCGCCTCTGGGAGCGAAGCACCTCTGCTACATTCATGCGCCCATGCGATATGTGTGGGATCAATTCGAGAACTATTCCGGCGGGGGACGGTCCGGCTTGGTGGCGCGGGTGGGCATGGAACTGTTTCGTGCCCGTTTGCAGCGATGGGATGTGGCGTCCGCCGCCCAGGTCGATCAGTTTGTCGCGAATTCGCACAATATCGCCGGAAAGGTGCAACGGTATTATGGAAGGCCTGCGGCTGTCGTACACCCGCCCGTGGACTGGCATTCCTTTCCACTCGCGGAGCGGTCCGAGGAGTTTTATCTCATGGTGACGGCCTTCGCGCCATACAAACGGGTTGATCTCGCTATTCAGGCGTGCAATGTTATGAAACGACGACTAAAGATCATCGGCAAGGGACAGGAGGAGGTTCGATTGCGAAAGCTGGCCGGTCCCACCATCGAGTTCCTCGGGTGGCAGCCGGACGAGGTGGTGCGGGATCACTATGCGCGGTGCCGGGCGTTGCTCTTTCCAGGGGAGGAGGATTTTGGTATCGTCCCGCTGGAGGCCATGGCCTGCGGTAAGCCGGTGATTGCCTTCGGGCGGGGTGGTGCGTTGGAAACCGTGTGTCCGCTGGCCGGTCAGTTGGTCCCGGGTGGTGAGGTCTCGCAAGGAGACCAGCCAGGTCGCGATCCCCGCAGCGGCGCGCCTACCGGGGTGTTCTTCTTCGAGCCTTCGACGGAATCGCTGGTTCAGGCGATGGAGTCGTTTGAACGTCGACAGGCCGAGTTTGATCCGCGTTCAATCCGCGACCACGTCGCGCCATTCGATCGGCGGTTATTCAGGGAGCGCATCAACGCCTTCGCCATGGCGGCTCTACACGGGCCTGCATTGTAGAGGGAGCATGCTGAAGCGCCACTCGCAGTTTCTCAAGAGTTTGTTGTTCTGCATCGATCTGGGGCTGATCTGCGCCTGTTGGATCGGAGCCTACTACCTTCGTTTCTCCGAAATCATGGAGCCTGCGCCCAAGGGGATTCCCCCCTTGCGGACTTATTTATTGTTGTTGGTCCCGATCATCGCGGTCTGGGGCATGTCGTTTCAGGCCTTCGACTTATACCGTCCCCGACGCATGGGGACGCGCCTGTCGGAGTTTCTGGATGTGGCCAAGGCCAATACCCTGTCGGTCCTCATCCTGGTGGCGCTGACTTTTTTCTTGCGGCAGTATGAGTACTCCCGACTGGTCCTGCTCTACTTCTGGCTGTTGAACCTCATCACCTTGGGATTTTCCCGCGTCTTGTTCAGAGAAGCGCTGCGGTTCCTTCGCCGTCAGGGCTATAACCAGCGTCATGCCCTCATTATCGGTACCAGTCGATTGGGGCGGCGGGTGGTGGCCGCGCTCGCCGAGCATCCGGAGCTGGGCGTGAAGGTCCAGGGATTCTTGAGTGCCGACCGTCGCAAGGTGGGTGAACGTATCCATGACGTGCCGGTGATCGGCCAATACGATGATCTCCAGGCGCGGGTGCAGTCGGGCGTCGACATCGTGTTTGTCTGTCTCCCTCCCGAAGATGAACAGTGGGCGGAGAAAATGTTTGCGTTCCTGGCCACCACCATGGTGGAGGTCAAAGCGCTGCCGGCCATGTGCGAGTTCGTCAGCCTACGGGCGGAGGCCGAGATGTTCGAGGGGCTTCCGCTGATCACCTTGCAGGGATCGCCGTTGCACGGGTGGAATCTCGTGATCAAACGGATGCTGGATGTGGTGGGGGCTTCGGCGGCCCTCGTGCTGTTTGCTCCGGTCTTATGCCTGGTGGCGGCACTGGTGAAGGTCACGTCGCCCGGTCCGGTTTTTTACCGACAGCTCCGCATGGGACTCGACGGGCAGGCGTTTGAGATGCTGAAGTTTCGTTCCATGAAGGTCGATGCGGAGTCGGAGACTGGGCCGGTCTGGACCCAGCCGAACGACGACCGGCGGACGCCGATCGGAGCCTTTTTGCGACGGACCAGCTTGGATGAGCTGCCGCAATTCTGGAATGTCTTGCGTGGAGAGATGAGTATCGTTGGCCCGCGCCCGGAACGGCCGGAGTTCATTGCCCGGTTTCGAGAAACGCTGCCGCAGTACATGCTGCGACACAAGATGAAGGCCGGCATCACCGGATGGGCGCAAATCAACGGATGGCGCGGCAACACCTCGCTCGAAAAGCGTATCGAGCATGATCTGTATTACATCGAGCATTGGTCGATCTGGTTCGATATCAAGATCATGGTGCTGACATTCTGGCGCGGCTTCATCCATCGACATGCCTACTGACGACTCCTTCTGTCTCATGCGTTCGGCCCACCCTGATTCGTGTGAGGAACCGGGTTCGTGCCGCTGCTGATCGTTGAGTTTTCTTGAGTTTCCTATGATGGCTTGTTAACATCCCTCCAGTCGAAAGCCCAGGTATGCCCAGCATCAAACGCCGAATCACAGCTCCAACGAAACGCCGTGTGTCTCTTCAACGGATCCTCCGCGGGGTCCGCCTGTTTGCGACGGATGTCGATGGAGTGCTGACTGATGCCGGGATGTATTATTCCGAGTCCGGCGATGAATGGAAAAAGTTCCATACCCGCGACGGGATGGGAATTAAATTGCTGCAGAAGGCAGGCCTGATTACGGCGATCATCACGCAAGAGTCGACGAAAATCGTCATGCGCCGCGCCCAGAAATTGACGATCCCCGAAGTGCATCAAGGTGCATACGATAAGCTGGGCGTGCTGAAAGATCTTATTGCCCGGCACGGCCTCACGATGGAGCAGGTGGCCTACATCGGCGACGATGTGAACGACCTGCAGGCATTAGGGGCGGTTGGGTTCTCCGCCTGCCCCGCCGACGGAATCCCTCAGGTCCAAAAGACGGTACGGTACGTCTGCAAGAAAAAGGGTGGTGAAGGGGCGGTGCGTGAAATCGCCGATCTCATCCTGGCGGCGCAGGAGCAGTGAGTCGATGGCCGGCAGGTGCTGTTTACAGTGAGAACAATTCCATGGATCTGACCACGCATCTCTATCCTGTGATTTTGGCCGGGGGCAGCGGAACCCGCTTCTGGCCGCTGAGCCGCCATCTCTATCCCAAGCAATTGCTGCGTATCATCGGCGATGAAACGCTGATTCAACAGACGATGCGGCGTGTGCTCTCCTGCGCCAAACCAGATCATGTCATCATCTCCACCAATCCCGGTCAGGCCGATTCCATTCGTGTGCAGTTAAGTGAGTGGAAATCCGACTTGCAGCAGAATTATGTCGTGGAACCGGTCGGGCGAAACACGGCCCCGGCCATTGCCTTGGTCGCGGCGGAACTGGTCCGGCGCGATCCCGAGGCCATGATGTTGGTCTTGCCGGCGGACCACGTCGTGACGGGGGAGAAAGCCTTTCGGGCGGCTGTGGCGTTGGGGTCCCACCTCGCGGAGCAGGGGCGGTTGGTCACATTCGGGATCAAGCCGACCAGACCGGAAACCGGGTATGGGTACATTCAACCGAATCGGCGAACCGCGTTGGCCAAGAAGGGACGTCTGACCGGTCATCCGGTGGCACGGTTTGTCGAAAAGCCGAATCGCGCCAAAGCAACCCAATATCTGAAGAACGGCAACTATTACTGGAACAGCGGGATGTTTCTCTGGAAGGCGGCCACCATTCTGGAGGAAATTCGCCGGCATCAGCCGCAGCTCGCCAAGGCGATTGCCCGCGTTCACGCCTTGATGGCTTCCGGTGCCGATCCAAAGGACATTGAAGCGGCGTATAAGAAAGTGCCGTCGGTGTCGATCGACAACGGCGTGATGGAACTATCCGCCAATGCGGCGATGATTCCGGTCGGCTTCGGTTGGTCGGACGTGGGGAATTGGAGCAGTTTGGAAGAAGTGGCTCCACGCGATAAGGCCGGCAACGTGGTGAGCGGGCGTGTGATCGACATGGACAGCAGCAACTCGGTGCTGTATGCCGATCGACGGGTCGTGGCGACGATCGGCCTGTCTGATATGGTCGTGGTCGATACCCCCGACGCGACGTTGATCTGCCCGAAGTCCCGCTCGCAAGACGTGAAGCAGATGGTCGAGATCCTGAAGCAGCAGGGTGCGCCTGAGCATCTGGAGCATCTGACGGTGTTTCGCCCCTGGGGATCGTATACGGTGTTGGAAGAGGGGCCCGGATATAAGGTCAAGCGTGTGACGGTCAATCCCGGCGGGCGGTTGTCGTTGCAACTGCATCACAAGCGCAGCGAACATTGGGTGGTGATCGCAGGGACCGCCCGTGTCACCAGAGGGGATGAGTTGTTGGATCTGCGGGTGGGGCAGAGTACGGCCATTCCGGTGGAGACGCCGCACCGCCTCGAAAACCTCGGCAGCGACACCTTGCACATCATTGAGGTGCAAAACGGCCCCTACCTTGGAGAGGATGACATCGTTCGGTTCAAAGACGACTACGGTCGAACGGCCGGCACGTAACCGCTGTCGTGATGATTCGGCGCACCGGCGGGGGATTTCCTTCCCTCGATGTTCTGATCCAACTTCATACCTGGAGTGACTGATGGCGCTCTTCCGTGAATATGATCTCAGAGGCATTGTCGGTGAGGAACTGACGGAGGCGATTGCGGAGCAAGTGGGGCGTGCCTACGCCACGATGGCCCGCGAGCAGGGCACGTCACGGATCAGCCTTGGAAGAGACGGCCGGTTGAGTTCGCCCGCGTTGCAGCAGGCGTTGATCAAGGGCCTCCTCGCCGGCGGATTGGATGTCGTCGATCTGGGGCTCTGCGCGTCGCCGCTGCTGTATTTCTCCCTGTTCACCTTGCCCGTGCAGGGCGGAATCATGATCACGGGAAGCCACAATGCCGCCGAATACAACGGGTTTAAGATCTGCATCGGCAAAGAAGCCATTCACGGCGAAGAGATTCAGCACTTACGCCGGGTCATGGAAGCAGGGCGATTTGCAACCGGCTCGGGCCGGCTCTCATCCCATCCCATCATTCCGGACTATCTCGAGCATCTGAAGCGCAGTTTTGCCGACGTACGGGCGGATCACCTGCATGTCGTCATCGATTGCGGCAATGGTGCCGCGTCCTTAGTCGCCAAGCAGGCACTGGAGCAAATGGGCTGTCGTGTCACCGGCCTCTACGATGAATTGGACGGGCGTTTCCCCAACCATCATCCCGACCCCACCGTGGTGGACAATCTCCAAGACCTGATAGCGACCGTTCAACAACAGAAGGCCGACGTCGGTATCGGCTATGACGGGGATGCGGACCGGATCGGCGCGATCGACGAGCGGGGCCACATTCTGTGGGGTGATCGCTTGATGGTGGTCTATGCGCGCGAGATTTTGAGCCGTCGACCAGGCACGACCTTCATTTCCGAGGTCAAAGCCTCGCAATGTTTGTACGACGACATCGCCGCCAAAGGCGGACGTCCGATCATGTGGAAGACCGGCCACTCGCTGATGAAGGCCAAACTCAAGGCGGAATCGGCCGTGTTGGCCGGCGAAATGTCCGGCCACATGTTTTTTGCCGACCGCTACTTCGGGTTCGACGACGCGATTTATGCGTCCTGCCGGTTGGTGGAGATTTTGGCTAAGACCAAACAATCGTTGTCGAGTTTAGTCGCGGATCTGCCACAGACCACCGTGACACCGGAAATTCGCGTGGACTGTCCCGACAACGTCAAGTTTCAACTGGTCGATCAAGTGCGTGCCCAGTTGAGCGCCTATCTTGAGGCCGACAAGCCTGTGGGGGCCTCGACTCTCAAGATGCGTGAATTGGTGACGATCGACGGGGTGCGTGCGATTTTCGACGATGGCTGGGGATTGATCCGGGCATCAAATACTCAACCGGCATTGGTGCTTCGGTTTGAGGCGCCGTCGCAAGCCCGGCTGGATGTGATCCGCGCGACCATCGAAACCGAACTGGCGCAGGCCCGGCGTGTCCTGGCTATATAGGCTGATCTCCCTTCCTGCTCGAATCAGTCCAATTCTGTGTCTGCTGGCGGCCCTGCTCGCCGTCTCCATGTTTCCGACAAGGGGCGCGGCAGAGACCAGCCCTGGGCGAACATCTTCCGACTCCGTTTCCTTGCCCTTCTCAAACGGTGAACGCCTGGCCTACGACGTGACCTGGTTGGGCATGCGCGCGGGCATTGCCACCATGGTCGTGCAGGAAGGTGCCGACGACCGGGGCAAGCCGCAGCTCACGCTGCGCATGACGGCTAGGTCGAGCCCCACGGTGACGAAGTTTTATCCCGTCGACAATCGTGGGGTGTCCCAGGTCGATCTGGAGTCGTTTCTTCCCAGGCACATGACCTTTGCGCGACGAGAGGGCAAACGTTTCAACGACTTCGACTATACCTTTCGACACAGCGAAGGCCTGGTGACCGCGGTGAAGGACGGCAAAACCGACGAACTGGCCATCCCGCCCGACGTCCAGGATGCCATGTCCTGTTTGTATTACGTTCGCAAGGTACTGCCCTTTGTTCCGGGAGCCGCACTGGCTCTGACCGTTCACCACGACAAGAAAAACTACAAGATGGACGTGCGGGTCGAAGGCCTTGAAACAGTGGAGGGTCCCTGGGGGAAGAGAGAAACGGCCCGGGTGGTCGTGATCATGCCGTTCCAGGGCATTTTTCTCAACGAAGGCAATATCCGAGTCTGGTTCACCACCGATGAGCACCGCGTGCCGGTCCGCATGAAGGCCAAAGTCGTCATCGGGTCGATTGTGGCTGAATTGACCGAGGGGTATGGAACCGTCGCGCGGCCCTAACTGGTTGTGGAACAATGTACTTCATGTGTCATCGCTCGCACTCAGCGTCACGTGGCGTCTCGCGTCATCACGACCCGCGTGGTGCGCAAAAAGGCTGTCCAGCAATGCCGCAGCGAGGTCCGCGACGCGACGAAGAAGGAGCGTCACGTTTGCGGACGGGCGCGAGCCGGTGAGCGCCCAGTGTCCCAGAGGCGAATCGTACTCTAGCGGTAGGGTGAGTCTCGCAGTGACGCGAGAACGCCGCTGGCGGACTTTTTCCGCATCCTGCTAATCGCTCCACTGTGGTTTGCTCGCTTGGCCGGAAACCGCTATAATCACGCCACGTTCGTGGGTAGGGCTTCGGCTCTGTCCGAAGCCCTTGTCGTTTTCGACCCGTCGTTCCCAGTTTCATGAGGAATCCGAAGCATGGCGAAATTCCCAGTCACCTTAAGCCGATTTATCATCGAGCAGCAGACTGCCTACCCGGAGGCCACCGGGGAGTTTTCCGTCCTCTTGACCCAAATCGGGCTGGTCGGCAAATTGATCGCCCATGACCTTCGCCGGGCGGGATTGATCGACGTCCTTGGCACCACCGGGGAAACCAACGTGCAGGGCGAGGTTGTGAAGCGGCTGGATATGATCGCCAACGACACGTTTCTCCGGGTGTTCGAGCACAGCGGTCTCGTGTGCGTGCTGGCATCGGAAGAGATGGAAAAGCCGATTCAACTGCCGCAGCATTGGCCGAAGGGCAAGTACATGTTGCTGTTCGATCCCTTGGACGGGTCTTCGAATACCGACGTCAACATGCCCCTCGGAGCGATTTTTTCGATCTTGAAACACGATGGCCGTGGGCGGCTCCCGGCGGAAGCGGAATTATTCCGGAAGGGGACCGAGCAGGTGGCGGCCGGGTATTTGCTGTTCGGATCGAGCACGATGCTGGTGTTCAGCGTCGGTCAGCGGGTGCACGGGTTCACGCTGGACCCGTCCATCGGTGAGTATCTGCTGTCGCACGAAAATATCCGGATTCCGAAGAAAGGCAAGGTCTATGCGGCGAACGAGGGCAACTACCACCGCTGGTTGCCGGGGACCCAGAAATATGTCGATGCGTTGAAAGTGAACGACAAGGCGGCCGGGCGGCCCTACAGCGCCAGATATTCTGGTTGTTTGGTCGCGGATGTGCATCGGATTCTGCTGGGCGGCGGGATTTATCTCTACCCAGGGGAGATCGATAAGCCGGAGGGGAAGCTGCGATTGCTCTATGAGGCCAATCCGATGGCCATGGTGGTGGAGCATGCCGGCGGGAAAGCGAGCACCGGGACCGAGCGCATCCTGGACCTGGAGCCCAAGGCGCTCCATCAGCGGGTGCCGCTCATCATCGGCAGTGCCGAAGACGTGGAACAGGCGGAGGCCTCTATTCAAGGACGTGCGTAACGACTAATGTGACCGAGGTTTGTTGGGAGGTTGATTATGAGCAATCGGGTCCAGGAAATTGTGAGCTGGTACGAGAGTGACAATGCGGGCACGAAGACGAACATCGCCCGGCTGCTGAACGCAGGCAAACTGGCGGGGACGGGCAAGTTGGTCATTCTGCCGGTCGATCAGGGATTCGAGCATGGCCCGGCGAGAAGCTTTGCTCCGAATCCCGGAGGCTATCATCCGCACTATCATTTTCAATTGGCGATCGATGCCGGCTGCAACGCCTATGCGGCGCCGCTGGGATTCATCGAGGCCGGTGCCAGCCACTTTGCCGGCCGGATTCCGCTCATCCTCAAGCTGAACAACCACGATGTGTTGCACGATGAGAAGGATCCGCTCCCGTCGGTCACGGGCAGCGTGCAGGACGCGTTGCGTCTGGGCTGTTCGGCGGTGGGGTTCACGATTTATCCCGGCTCTTCTCATTGCAACCCGATGTATGAACAGTTGCGCGCGATCGCGGCGGAAGCCAAAAGTTGCGGCCTGGCCGTCGTGGTCTGGTCCTATCCGCGAGGATCGGCGTTAAGCAAAGAGGGCGAGACCGCCTTGGACGTCGTGGCCTATGCCGCCCAGATTGCCGCGCAGTTGGGCGCGCATATCATCAAGGTTAAATTACCCACGGCCCATCTGGAGCAGGCTGCGGCCAAGAAGGTGTATGAGGCGGAGAAGATTCCTGCCGCGACCTTGGCCGAACGAGTGAAGCATATCGTGCAGAGTTCGTTCGACGGGCGACGGATCGTCATTTTCTCCGGCGGGGCGAAGAGCGATGAAAAGACGGTCTTCGACGAAGTGCGCGCGATTCGTGACGGCGGGGGATTCGGTTCGATCATCGGACGCAATTCGTTCCAGCGGCCGAAAGCGGAAGCCGTGAAGTTCCTGAACACGATTATGGCGTTGTACGCCGGCGAGAAGCCCTAATCGGAGACCTATCCGACCGGATTGACCATGGATGACCTTCGTCTACCAACTGAACCGCGCCCTTCGACGCGGGCCTGGATCTTTCCCGCGATGCTGCTGGCGGCGGGGGTACTAATCGGCGTAGTTCTCACCTCCGATCTGGGGTGGTTGCCGACCGGTCATGCCGTTCCGGACTCCGTTCCTCCAACGGCTCCCGCTCCTGTTCCCCGACCGGTCTCGACCGCGGTGCAGCCCAGCCTGCCCGGTGCCGGCGGACAGAGTTTTGTCGACGTCGCCAAGGCCGTGAAGCCGGCCGTGGTGAATATTTTTGCGACGCGGAACGGATCGAGCGAGGAAGGCAAGGGCACGCCGTTCGAAGATCCGTTCTTCCGGCGATTTTTCGGCGAAGAATGGATGAAGCGCTTCGAGGCCCCGAAGGAACGGAAAGAGCGGGGACTGGGATCGGGAGTGATCGTCGATGCCAACGGGTTGATCATCACCAACAATCACGTGGTGAACAAGGCCGACGACATCAAAGTGTTCTTGTCCGACAAACGCGAGTTCAAGGCGAAACTGGTCGGAACGGATGCCAAGACCGATGTGGCGGTGCTGAAAATCGAGGCGACTGGATTGCCGACCGTGGCCTGGGCCGACTCCGACAAACTGGAAGTCGGAGAGTTTGTGTTGGCGGTCGGGAATCCGTTCGGCCTCACGCAGACCGTCACATTGGGGATCGTCAGCGCCCTCGGGCGTGCGGCCGGGATCGCCGAATACGAGGACTTCATCCAGACCGATGCGGCCATCAACCCCGGCAATTCCGGCGGCGCGTTAGTGAACGTGCGCGGCGAACTGGTCGGCATCAACACCGCCATCTATAGCCAGAGTGGTGGAAACATGGGGATCGGTTTCGCGGTGCCGAGCAACATGGCCCATTCCATCATGGACCAGTTGGTTCAACACGGCAAAGTCGTACGAGGCTGGTTGGGCGTCTCCATCCAGGAACTGACGCCCGAACTGTCTTCCCAATTCGGTGTGCCGAAAGATGTGAAGGGTGTGTTGGTCAGTGATGTCATGGATGACAGCCCGGCCAAGAAGGCAGGGTTCGAGCGCGGCGATGTCATCGTGGAGTATGACGGCAAACCCATGGATTCACCGGCGCACCTCCGCAATGCCGTCGCCCAAACGAATGTCGGGAAGAAGGTCACCGTCAAAATTATCCGCGAGAAAAAGGCGAAGTCCATCGATCTGACCATCGCCGAGCAACCCAAGAATCTGGCGCAAGCCGGTGTGGAAGAGGGCGGGGAATCGGTGGCGCCGGCGGGACTGCTCTCCGATATCGAGGTCAGGGACCTGAACACGGAACTTGCCGGCCGGTACGGATTGAAGGGGAGTGATCGCGGTGTGGTGGTGGTCCGGGTCAAACCCGGCAGCCCTGCGGAAGAGGCCGGTGTGCGTGAAGGGGATCTCGTACTGGAGGTGAATCGCAAGTCGGTGGGAACGGTCAAGTCGTACGAACAGGTTGCTGCAAATCTGCCGAAGGACCAGGCGGTGTTGCTCCTGCTGAGACGGCAGGGGCGAGCCATTTATCTGACGCTGAGGCCGTGATTGCTTCGAATCGTCCGTTTGAGGCCAATCACAGAGAGGAGGAAGACAGTATGGTAGCACGGGCCATATTTGTTCTTCTCAGCGCTCTTGCAGGAATGGCCCTGTTTTTGCGGGCCGAGGATCCTAGTCGGGGGTTTCTGCTCATGGGGTTGGGGATGGGTGCGGTGGCCGGCAGCCTCATTCTGGCCGGCGAATATGCGCTTCGCAGACTTTCATTGGGAATTATTGTCGGTGGTGCGGTCGGGCTGGCCGGTGGCTTAGTGCTCACGGGATTGGTGGAATGGGTCGGGAGCGCGGTCTTCGACGTGGAAACCTTTCTGTTCCATATCGGGGGGTTGGTGTTCCTGTTGGGGTTTCCCTACCTGGGACTCGCCATGGGGGCGCGGTTTGGAAACGAGCAGTTTCCTTCGGCACCACAAGGGGCGTCCTCGTCGAGTGCCTCGACGGCCTGCCTCAAGGTATTGGATACGAGTGTGATCATCGACGGCCGGGTTGCGGATTTGTGCGAGACAGGTTTTCTCGAAGGTCCGTTTCTGGTTCCGCATTTCATCTTGCATGAGTTGCAGCACATCGCGGATTCGTCCGATTCACTCAAGCGGGCGCGGGGTCGCCGAGGGTTGGATATTCTGAACAAGATTCAGAAAATGCCTGATGTCGACGTGCGCATCGTCGAGGAAGACTTTCCGCATGTGAAGGAAGTCGACGCCAAGCTCGTGGTGTTGGCCAAGAAGGTGGGCGGACGGATTGTCACCAATGATTTGAATTTGAACAAAGTGGCAGAACTGCAGGGTGTTCGTGTGTTGAACATCAATGAACTCTGCAATGCTCTGCGGCCGGTGGTGCTTCCCGGAGAAACGATTCGCGTCTTCGTGTTGAAGGAAGGCAAGGAAGCCGGGCAGGGCGTGGCCTATCTGGATGACGGCACGATGATCGTTGTGGACAACGCTCGCCGCTGCATCGGCCGCAATGTGGATGTGACGGTCACCAGCGTGCTTCAAACGACGGCGGGGCGCATGATTTTTACTCGTCTAAAGGAAGAGTCAGAGCGCGAAGAGTATCAGGTTGCGCGTGGGTAGCAGGGTGAGCAAGAGGGGCGACGGACGGGCTCGGCCCGATCGCCCACATCGATCGGCTGATCGGCAGAGATATCGCCGCGTCTGTTCCGTTTCCCTTGTCGATGAGTCGATCTGTGTCTGTTCGTAAATCTGATTCTGTACAAACAGGGCCGCGAACAGTGGCGCTGGTTCCCGCGGCCGGACGTGGCCTTCGGATGGGAGGCCACATCCCGAAGCAATTTCTCACCCTTGGTGGCCGCCCCATCCTGGCGCAGTCGCTCACCGTGCTCCAGGCTTCGCCGGTCATCCACGAGATCATCCTGGCCGTCCCGCAATCCGAACGTCAATATTGCCTCGATCACATCGTGGCGACGGGGGACTTTCCCAAGGTTACCAAGGTGGTGCCGGGTGGGGAGCAGCGGCAGGATTCCGTCCGCCATGCCCTGGCGGAAGTGGACCCTGAGACGGAGATTGTCCTTGTGCACGATGCGGTACGGCCATTCCTGACGGACACCATGATTCGTGAGGTGGTGGAGGCCGCCGTCAAGCATGGGGCTGCAATCATCGCCCTGCCGATGCGCGACACGGTCAAATACGTAGGCGCGGGAGGGGTGATCGAACGGACGGTGGATCGTCGGCCCCTCTGGCTTGCGCAAACCCCGCAAGCCTTCCGCCGTGAGTGGTTGGAGGAAGGCCATCGTAAGGGCCTGCTGGGCGGCGTGCAGGCCACAGATGACGCGCATCTCATAGAAATGCTCGGAAAACCGGTTGTTGTGGTTGAGGGCAGCGGAGAAAACATCAAGGTGACAAGGCCGGAAGATCTCGTGATCGGAGAGGCAATTCTCCGCTCACGTACGGCGGCGAGGAGTGCAGAATGACGTCGGTACGCGTGGGGTGCGGATGGGATATTCATCCCTTGGTTGCAGGACGAAAGCTGATTCTCGGCGGGCTCGAGATTCCGCATCATAAAGGCCTGCAAGGGCATTCCGATTCCGACGCCCTTGTGCACGCCATTTGCGATGCCCTCCTGGGCGCCATGGGAGAAGGGGATCTCGGTCGCCACTATCCGAGTTCCGATCAACGATTCAAGAATATCTCCAGCCTCAAGTTGCTGGACGACGTTGTCGGAAAGTTGCGGGCAAAGGGCTATCGACTGGCCAATGTGGACAGTACCATCATCGCCCAGGCGCCTCGGCTGAGCGCGCATCTGTCATCGATGCAAACGATCATCGCCGGAGTGTTGCGGGTCGAACCGGATCTTGTGAACGTGAAGGTCAAGAGCGGCGAGGGGTTGGATGCGGTGGGACGCGAAGAGGCGATTGCCGCTCAGGCCGTGTGTCTCATCGAACGGGCATAGGAGCCGGTCGCGACGTCGAGCCCCATTCCTTATCACAATGTTGAAAGCCATTGCTCAGGACCTCCACGCGGTGTTTGAACGCGATCCGGCCGCAACCAGCAGGCTGGAGGTCGTCCTGACCTATGCGGGATTTCACGCGCTGCTGGCCTATCGGCTGGCGCATTGGCTGAAAGAGCATCAGGTGCCGTTCCTGCCGCGAGCGATCTCCCAACTGGCCCGCTGGCTGACCGGGATTGAAATCCATCCATCCGCCAAGATCGGCTGCGGGTTTTTTATCGACCATGGCATGGGGGTGGTGATCGGAGAGACGGCGGAGGTTGGGGACCATGTCACCCTGTTCCAAGGCGTGACGCTGGGTGGAACAGGGAAGGAACGCGGGAAGCGACACCCGACGCTCGGCAATCATGTGGTGGTCGGGGCCGGTGCCAAGATTTTGGGCGGCATCACGATCGGCGACAACGTGAAAATCGGGGCCAACTCGGTGGTGCTGAAATCCGTGCCGCCCAATTCCACGGTGATCGGCGTGCCGGGCCGGATCATCAAATCACAGGGCGAGCGGCTTCCGGATGCCACGATGGATCACACCAACATGCCGGACCCCACGGCCGACCGATTCGCCGCGCTGGAGATGGAACTCATCGAGTTGCGCAAGCAACTCGAAAACCAGGATTCCAACCGGTCTCGTTAACGCAGAGGCCCCTTCCTCGAAGGCTATCCCAACAAGTGTTACCGGATCGGTCAGGGCGCGGAGCGCCACAGCCCAACCACATCAATGTCGGCATACTCCGGCTCCACCACGCGGATATCGCCGGAGTACATCTCTCCCCTTAGTTCGACAAGCAGCTCTTCATAAACTTCTTCCGTTCGTCGCCGGCAAGACTCTTGGCCTTTGCTTCCTTATTACACGTCGCCATTTTGTTCTGCTGCGAGGCGCCTGCCGCCGCCTTGGCCGGCTTCGCCGAGAGACATTCTTTCATGAAGGCCTTTCGCTCATCGCCCTTGCCTTCGCCGCTCAGTCCCTTGGCGTCCGCATCGGCATTGCAGGTCTTCATTTTGTTCTGCTGTGCCCCCGCGTAACTCAGCGACGGGGTGACCAACACAGTTGCCAACAGGATAGAGAAAATGGCGGTGCTCAGATGTTTCATCGACGACTCCTTGTGAAGGTGGAGAGGGGATTGTCGGCAAAACTATAACAAATGTCGGCACGTCTGTCTCAGGGGAAAGTTCCTTACGTGGGATTGGGGATAGGCGTGTCCTGATAGTCGACCCGTACCAGATACAAACCATGTGCGGGGGCGGTTCTGCCTGCAGCGGCGCGGGCGCGGGCCGCCAGCAGGCGCGGCATATCGGCGGCAGACCGTTTGCCCTGGCCCACCTCGACCAGCGTACCCACGATGGAGCGAACCATTTGTTTGAGAAACCGGTCGGCGTAAAACGCACAGACGATGAGATCGCCCTGTCGGCGGAGCTCGGCCTGTTGCATGTGGCACTGCGGATTGTCGTTTTCGGTCGGGGCGGTTTCGAACGATGAAAAATCCTGTCTTCCGGTCAGGCAGGCGGCGGCGTCCATCATGGCATATAGGTCGAGCGGCTTGTACAGCATCCAGGCACGTTCCCTGAGCAGCGGCGCGCGCTCCGGGCGATTCAGCAGGTGGTATTCGTACAGCTTGCCCTTAGCGGAATAGCGGGCATGAAAGTCATCGGCGACTTGCACAACCGACAGGGCGCTGATGTCAGCCGGGAGGTGGGCGTTCAAAGCGCGCAGCCACTCGCGTTCGGAGAGGCCACGGTCGGTGCGAAAGCTGGCGACCTGTCCCAATGCGTGCACGCCGGCATCGGTGCGCCCGGCCCCGACGACGGTGAGCCGCGTCTGAGCGATGGCTGCGAGTGCCGATTCCACCGTTTCCTGAATGGTCGGCACGTTCAACTGGCGCTGCCAGCCGGCATAGTGCGTCCCATCATACTCAAGGACGAGTTTGAATGTGGTCATAGTGTGCGCGGGAACGGGAGAACTCTAGCTCAACGGAGCGACACCTGTCACCTGGACGGGGTCGTGCGGAGATAGGTTTTCACCCCTTCAAAGATCGATTCGGCGATATGGGCCAGGAACGGTTGGGAGCGCATCTGCTCTTCTTCGGCGGGATTCGACATAAAGGCGATTTCCGCAAGGATGCTGGGCATGGTGGTGAATCGAAGCACATAGAACGGCGCCGTTTTGACCCCGTGGTCGATCGTGCTGTAGCGCCCGTTGAGATTCGTGACCATCGCCTGCTTGGCGGTCCAGGCAAGCTCCTGAGAGTGTTCGATTTTCTTAGAGGTCAGGAGATCGGCGACGATGTATTCCCATCCCACACCGGTGCTGTTCAGCGGCGTGCCGTTTTCCCGCGCGGCGACTTCCAGCGCCCGCTGATCCTTCGCTTCGCCGAAATGATAGATTTCCAGCCCGCGTACGCCTTTGTGCGGGTGCGAATTGACATGGATCGAAATGAACAGATCGGCGTCTTTGCCGTTCGCAAACTTCGCCCGGTCTTCCAGTTCGATGAAGGCGTCCCGGTCGCGGGTCATGAGCACGCGCGTGTTGGGCAATGTGGCGAGCAGATCCTTTAGCAAGAGACCGACTTTCAGCGTCACGTCCTTTTCGGTCGTGCCATGTTGCCCGATGGTGCCGGGATCTTTTCCGCCGTGCCCTGGATCGATGACGATCGTCTGGGTCGGGTTCGCCGGTTTGGGAGCGGTCGGCCGGACCGGCTCTGTGACCGTGGGACTCGGGATGGTTGGGGGTGTCGGCAGCGCCACGGCAGGGGCCGAGGGTGAGGTCGACGACGTCTCGCCGATCTGCCGGATCTGATCTTTCGCTTTGTGGTACAGGTCGATCACGAGGCGATCCGGGTTCGTCAGCGCAAAGGCCTTGTACTTCAATCCCTGGGTCCGCGGCAGGGTAATCGTCACGATCCGGGGACGGCTTTGGGCGATGTGAAACGACTGTGGAATAGTGCCGCCCGAGACGCGCTGACGGGATGATTTCCCGAGGATCGCATTGCTGACTTCAATCACGACGCGGTCCGGGTTGCGTAAGTAGCTCTCGGTGAAGGAGGCCTTGTGATTCAGGTCGAGGACCAGACGGGTGCCGTCGGGGGTCGACCAGGTACGAAGGTCACGGACCACGAGAGGATACCGTGTGCTGCCGGCCTTCTCCTGTTTGATCAGGAGGAAGTGCGGAGACGAGAGTTCAGCGGAGAAGTGCGGCACGTCCGGCCAGGCCGGTTCAACCGGGACTTCGGCGTTCGCTACAGACATCGTTGCTGCCAGGCACCAGGCAACCGTCAGCAGGAGACAGGTGCGGAGCAGCAGGGAGATAGAGGGCAGGAGCGGAGACTCCCATCGAGAAGGTACCATCTAGGCCTTTTCTCAGATGTTTGTGGTATTGTCAACAAAAGCTCTCAAACTTCGTAATTCTAGATGGCGACACATCTTCTTGTCGATGGCTATAACCTCGTCGGCAGCGCTGGAATGGCGGGGTCCAGCGGGTCCGGTCGTCTGGAGGCGACACGTGAGGCGTTGATCCGGGACTTGGCCGGGTACCGCCGGCGAAAGGGTCACGCCATCACCGTCGTGTTCGATGGATGGCAGGGTGGCATGGGGGCGGAGCATCGGGAGTTTCAATCGGGGATCGAGGTTGTCTATTCGAAACGCGGTGAGCGGGCCGACCAGGTGATTCAACGACTCGCGCGAGTATTCGGCAAGGATTGCGCGGTGGTGTCCTCTGATCATGAGGTGGTCAACGCGGCGAGGGGGGCTGGCGCGCTTGTGATCAGCGCGGCGGAATTTCGAGCCAAGTTGCACGAACGGCCCTCGTCGGGGCCGACGCTCGCGTTCAAGGAATTAGATCGCGGCGAGGCCGAGGTGGTGAAACGGTCGAAGGAGAAGGGCGGAAATCCTCGAAAGCTCCCCAAGTCTCAACGCAAGCGAAACCATCAACTCAGGGAATTCTGAAGAGGCGGCGGGCATTGTCGCTGGTGCGCCGGCCGATCTCATCCGCCGTGACGGGGGTTCCGTCTGATGCGATCGTAGCCAGCAGGTCCGCGACATGTTTCACATAGGCGGGCTCGTTACGCTTGCCGCGATGCGGCACCGGCGTGAGGTAGGGGCAATCCGTTTCGATCAGCAGCCGATCTGCTGGAACGGTCTTCGCAATGTCCCGCAACATCGTGGCGTTCTGGAACGTCAGAATGCCGGAGAACGATAGATAAAATCCCAACTCGATCGCATCCTTCGCCAGCCAGGCATCTCCCGAAAAACAGTGAAACACGCCGCCGATTTCTGACGCCCGTTCTTCCTTGAGGATACGAATCGTATCGTCTTGCGCCTCTCTGGTGTGAATGATGACCGGGAGCGTCAACTCACGCGCCAGCTGAATTTGCTCGCGAAACCGCTGGCGCTGCAGTTCAGGATCGGAGTGGTTGTAATGGTAATCGAGGCCGATCTCGCCGTACGCCACCACCTTGCGGTCGTGCGCCAGTTTCCGGAATTCATCATACCAATCGGCGGTGATGTGTTTGACTTCGTGGGGATGCACACCGATCGACGCATAGACGAAGGGGTACTGGTTGGCGAGAACAACGGCTGAGCGGCTGGTGACGAGGTCACAGCCGATCGTGATCATCGACTCCACGCCGGCTTGCCGCGCGCGAGAGATCATCGCCTCGCGGTCCGATTCGTAACGCGCATCGTCGAGATGGGTATGCGTGTCGATCAGCATCGGGCGCATCCTACCATGGTTGGTGAGGTCGTGACGACTGCCGCCCCTCGCCTGCTTGACAAGTTTTTGGAATGAGTGTTAAATGCAAATCACTTGCAACACCACGAGAATGAGATGGCAGATTCAATCGTTGACAGTCTGAAGGCCGGCGGGAAAAAGCTTACGAAGCCCAGGCAGGCGATTCTGGCCATCCTGGAATCGAACGCGCTACCAGTCACCGCCGCTGAGGTGCATGCCCGATTGAAGAAGGCCCACGTGCACATGGATCTTGCCACCGTCTACCGGAACCTGACCATGCTCCAGGAATTGGGCCTCGTCGATCCAGTGGGGTTGCGCGAGGGGCAGATGCGGTATGAGGTGCGGCATGGGCGGGAACACCATCATCACATTCAGTGTCGCGGGTGCGGTCGGATCGTCGATCTCATGCTGTGCCCGATCAAGAAACTCACGGAACTTGTCGAAGCCCAAACCAAGTTTGCAGTAGAAGGCCATTCCCTGGAATTTTTCGGTTGGTGTCCGCAATGTCGATGAACGCTCTTGCGACGGCCGGGAAACGGTGGGCGCTTGTCGCTCTGTATGCCCTGCTGCTGTTCTCTCTCCAGCCGCTCCTACTCGACCATACGTTTGCGACAGGCACCTCGCATGAACATTCAGACCGGGATGCTTGTGCCTGGCTGGACCATGCGGCGAGCGCCGGCCTGCATTCCAGCGCGCCTCCCCTGTCGCTGGTGCAGATCATCACGTCCGCCTCCTCCGTCTTGACGACTCCGCACCGTTCCATTGTGCGCTCTCACGTCTCCGTCCGCGGTCCTCCTATCCTTCTCTAACACTCGTCTCGTTGTGCCGATGGTCCCCCTCACGCGTCTTGTGCAGGGGAAGACCGGGCAGCTGCCTGCTCGCGCCTCCTGTGGGGCAGGAGCTCAAGGGGTTGGGTTGTTCTTCGCCCGGAAGAACAGCGCTCGGTCTTCTCCTGCAGAAGGCGCGCATGGTCTGCGCGCTCTGTTGAGGACTTTCATTCATGGGAGGTGAGTATGGCTACCGATGTGATGGCGCCCGTGCCCGTGACGGTTCTGACGGGTTTTTTGGGCGCAGGAAAGACAACGTTGCTGAACCGAATTTTGACGACCGAACACGGCAAGCGTGTGGCGGTCATCGTCAATGAGTTCGGCGAAGTGGGGATCGACAATCAACTCGTCATCGGCGCCGACGAAGAAATATTTGAGATGAACAACGGCTGCATCTGCTGCACGGTGCGGGGCGATTTGATCCGCATCATCGGCAACCTCCTTAAGCGAAAAGATCGATTCGACTACATGGTGATCGAGACGACAGGGTTGGCCGATCCTGCGCCGGTGGCCCAGACCTTCTTTGTCGACGACGAGATGAAGCGGCGGTTGTCGCTCGACGGAATCGTCACCGTCGTCGACTCCAAACATATTTGGGATCACCTGGACAAGAGTCCAGAAGCCAAGGAGCAGGTCGCTTTTGCCGATGTGATCCTCCTCAACAAGATCGATCTGGTGCCGTCGGCCGAGGTTGATCGGCTCGAAGCTCGAATCAAGGCGATCAACGTCATGGCGAAGATTCATCGGACGAGGGATGCGCAGGTGGAGATCAACCGGTTGTTGAACATCGGTGCGTTCGATCTGAGCCGGAAGCTGGAGATCGATCAGAATTTCCTCGGCGAAGAAGCCCATGAACATGATCCGAGCGTCTTCTCTGTGGCGCTGGTCGAAGAAGGGGCGGTTGATGAGGGCAGAGTCAACGACTGGTTCCGCGAGGTGCTCTCCACCATGGGGACGCAGATCTACCGGATGAAGGGCATTCTGAACGTCGAAGGGCGAGACCAGCGGTTCGTGTTTCAGGGGGTCCATATGTTGTTCGACGGCAAGGCGGACCGAGCCTGGAAGAAGGGGGAAGCCCGCAGCAACCAACTGGTGTTTATCGGGAAAGACCTCGACCGCGCGGCGTTGACGAAAGGATTTCGGTCATGCCTCGTCTAGCCAAGTCGAAGGCGGTCATCACGTTGGGCTCGGTAGGGTATGCCACGCTCGGCGATTACATCAATCGCGTGGCCTTCTCTGCGGATGGCACCGGGCTGGCGGCTTGTTCCGCATCGGGACAAGTCTCGATCTGGCAGGTGCCTAGGTTGCAACCGATCGGCGATCTCAGAGGCCATGACCGGTCGGCGCTCACGCTCGCCTGGCATCCGAGCCGGAGCGAGTTGGCAACGGGTGGGCAGGATGGCGTCGTCCGGCTCTGGGGCCTCGATGCAAGCGCGGAGAGAGCCGTGCTTCCCGTGGGAGAGCAGGGTTCGTGGGTCGAACATCTGGCCTGGTCTCCGGACGGGCGCTTTCTGGCGGCATCGGCAGGGAAGAGCCTCAAGATTTGGGGCGTGGATGCGGCGAGTAGACCGCAGCTGGTTGCGGATGTGCCGGCGCACAAAACGACTGTGTCGGCGCTGTCCTGGATGCCGAATGGGGGCGGTGTCATTTCCTCCTGCTATGGAGGTGCGTGGCTCTGGAAGGTGGGAACGGACAAACCGGTGCGGCTGTTCCCGTACGACGGCGCGTTACTGTCTCTCGTGGTGAGTCCGAGCGGAGAATATCTGGCCTCGGGAAATCTCGACGGCTCGGTGCATTTGTTTCGCACGGACAGCGAGCAGAACTGGCACATGTCCGGCTATCCGATGAAGGTGACTTCGGTGCGATTCGACCATAACGGGCTCAATTTGTTCACTGCCTCCGGTCCGGCGCTTGTTGCCTGGAACATGAAAAAATTCGAAGGCACGGGAGGACGGCTCTTCAAAGGGCATCTGGGATGGATTCAGGAGATCGCCTGTCATCCCAACCTGTCGCTTGTCGCGACGGTTGGTGAAGACGGCCTCCTCTGTATCTGGGAGCCGCAGACCACGAAGCCGATTCTCAGCCAGGAAGTGAACAAGTGGGGCGGACTGTCATCGGTCGCCTGGAGTCTTCGCGGCACATGGCTGGCGACCGGCACGAATGACGGCGTGGTGTCGCTGTTCTCCGTGGAAGGCGTCGGAGGACGGTCATGAACTTGTTCGGAGGGCGTCGTACCATCGCTCCGGATCGGGCCGAGCGCATCAAGGCCTGGGCTCGCAGGCTGTGGGCACTGTCCGACGAGACCACCGTGATGGTGACGGAATTAGAGTGCCGTGAGCCGGGATGCCCGCCGATCGAAACCGTTATCGCGGTGCTCGAAGGGCCGGGACGAACGACACAATACACAATCCACAAAGCAGCCGACGAGGTGTCTCAAGCGGATGTCGAGGCGTTGGCGACTGGAGAGGAGCCGCACCATGCCCACTAAGGCCGCACAAGTCAGAGCCTCCGGTTCCCCGGTCTATGTGATCGCCGGTTTTCTCGGTAGCGGGAAAACCACGTTGCTGAAACGGGCGCTGGCCCATGAGTTGGAGCGTGGCATCAAGCCGGCCGTGCTGATGAACGAGTTCGGGGAAGTCGATGTCGACGGGGCTCTCCTGCATGACCATCCCCGGTCAAATGACATCGAGCTACAGTCCTTGCTGAGCGGGTGTATTTGCTGCGACCTGTCGGGAGCATTCACCGAGAAGGTCGGCCATCTTCTGAAAAAGACGCAGGGTGCTCCGCTGTTCGTCGAGACCACCGGCTTGGCGGACACCGGCCAGGTGGTGGTCGGCATTGAGAAGGCACTGGCGCAGCACTCAGCTAGGGCCCGGTTGGCCTCGGTGATCGTGATGGTCGACGCGCCGCGATTCCTGAAGCTCGGCGCATACTGGCCGGCGGCGGACGATCATCTGAAACAAGCCGACACGGTCGTCCTCAACAAACTCGACCAGATCGACGACCGGCAGGCCGCACTCGTGGAGCGGCGAGTCAGATCGGTCAATCCCGCAGCCCGCATTGTCAGGGCAATACATGCCGATGTCCCGATCGATCGACTGTTGGAGCGGCCGGCGGGAAGGCGCGTGGCACAGATAGTCACCGGTACGATCAAGGAATCAACGGCGGGATACCGGAGCGGCAGCTTCAAAATCCTGCGGCCGTTCGAGCCGGATCGGCTGGGGCGCTGGTTGAGGCGATATCAACGTTCCGTGGTGCGCCTGAAGGGATACGTCAGAGTTCAGGGGCGCCAGGGGATGCAGGAGGTGCAGTGGGTGATGGGATCGTTATCGATTGCGCCGTACCAGGGTGTGAAGCAGTCGCAGGCGAAGATTGTGGTGATCGGCCGGCGGGTGGCTTGGCAGCGGTTTCTGGAGGGGCTGGAGCGTTGTCTCGTGTGGCCGAGGCGGCGGGTGGTGCGTCGTCGTCCGGCCGGAAAGCGAGTGTCGCAATGAGGGAGGGACGGTCATGACGCCGGTGGAGAGCAAAGGACAAACCTTGGTCGATGATCCTGCTGCGCGCCTGCTGGTGAAAGATGCGCACAGCCGCATGTACAAGTGGCCGGCCTCGTTTGCCGGTTATCGGGCGCACGTGACGTTGAACGAGGATGGGCAATCGGTCGTGGGAATGGAGAGTTACGTCAACGAGTATTTGGAGGTGAACGGCATCTGGATGCCGCTGCGCCGTTGCATGTCGTTCGGAGAAAACGGGGTGGTCAAGATGCGGGTGATCGAGCTCTCACAACATGAGGTGTGGTGATGGATGACAATCAGATGGACCTGGCTCGCCTGATACCGGAGCGGCCGGAGTTGCGGGCAGGGGAACTGGCGCTGGACACAGCCCAGATCCGAGATGGCCGAACGGCCTCCATGTTGCCGCTGGTCGTGTTGTATCAACGGGCCTGGGACCTGGCGCAGGCGGCAGAAGTGTCCTTTGCCGGGCTGATGCATTCGGCGGAAGCGGCGGCCCTGGCAGATGCGATCCGGCATCTGTTGGACGAAGTCGGGGATCGTGAAGGCAGCACCAGGTGGTCGGTGAGGTTCTCGGAGGCCAGGCATTTAAGCGCGGTGCTGCAGGATGCACTCACGGAGGGAAAGGACACCGAATCATGACGGCGACGATTACAAGGGTGGCGGCTCCTGTGGATGTGGCGGTACTGACGGTGTCGGACAGTCGGACGCTGGAGCAGGATCGGAGTGGCGATACGATCGTCGATCGACTGACCCAGGCAGGTCACCGCCTCGCCGACCGACAGTTGTGCAAGGACGATTTTGAGACCATTCGATCGACCGTCGCCCGGTGGGTGGCGAACCCCATGATCGATTTTGTGATCGTGACGGGAGGAACCGGCGTCACGCGACGCGATGTCACGCCGGATGCCGTTCGCTCCCTGTTCACCAAACCAATTCCCGGGTTCGGTGAACTGTTTCGCTGGTTGAGTTATGGGGAAATCGGTACCTCGACGATTCAGTCGCGGGCCGATGCCGGCGTGTGTGTCGACACGATTGTGTTTCTGCTTCCCGGAAGTCCCGGGGCCTGCCGGCTCGGCATGGAGCAGATCATCCTGCCCCAGTTGGACATCCAGCATCGGCCCTGCAATCTGGTGGAGCTGCTGCCGAGGGTGCGAGATGAACAGGAGCCGCATGTCGACGCATAACGTCTTTATATTACAGGGCATGCGGGGTTGGAGGGCATTCGCATGATGGTCCCCGCCGAGCCGACCTGGGGATTTGCCGTTCTGATGGGGCTTCTCGGAAGTCTGGGTGCCTTGATCCCGGCCTGTCTCGTGCTGTTCATCTCCGATGGATGGCGGCACCGCGCGATGCCGTACCTCCTGAGTTACGCGACCGGGACGATGTTAGCCACCGCGATTATCGGCCTCATTCCCGAGGCGCTGGAACATATTCCGATTCTTGAAGTGGGCCTCTCCTTGCTGGCCGGATTGGTGTTGTTTTTCATCCTGGAGTGGACGGTGATCTGGCGGCACGCGCACGGGGACGAGTCCGGCCACGAGCCGCATTCTTCAAGGCATGACCATGGTCACGCCCATGGGATCGCGAAGAAGACCGGGATGCTCGTGTTGATCGGCGACGGGGTTCACAACATCGCGGACGGCATCGCCATTGGTGCCGCCTGTGTGGCGTCTCCAGGACTTGGTCTCGTGACGACGCTTGCGGTGCTGGGGCATGAAGTGCCGCAAGAGTTAAGCGATTTCACGATCCTTCTTTCCAGCGGGTTTTCCCGCTGGCGGGCGTTCTTCTGGAACACGGTCTCGGGGTTGGGCACCCTCGTCGGGGTGGTGATCGCCTATGGGGGGCTCGGGTATGCAGAAGCGATTGTGCCCTACGCGCTCAGCGTGGCGGCTGCCAGCTTCCTCTACATCGGGCTCGCGGATTTGGTGCCGGGGTTGCACGGGCGTGTCGGCGCCGCCAAGGGCCTGTGGCAATTCGCCATGATGATTGCGGGAATGGTCACAATCGGGGCGCTCACGATGTTGCCGCATTGATGGCGAGGAGGCGGGCATGGACTCGACGAGAAGGCAGGCGCAACTGGGCACGCAGACCATCCATTTAACGGGAATCGTCCCCGCACCCGGAGAGCGGCTTCGGGGAAAGTTCGTGGTTCCGGCCGCCAGGCGTGCGGACCGTCCGCTCACGGCCGAAGATCTCTGCCGAGGCGTGATCGTGGTCTCGACCCTTCCGAACATTCACAAGCATGCCTGCCTCTCACAGATCGTCGATTTGGAGGAACGAGGCCGTGCTCTATCCGAACAGCTGCGAATCGTGCACATCTCGGCGGATCACGAGAGCCATTGGCAGGAGGTCGATCAGTTCCATCCGAACATCCAGGCTGCCGGCTATTCGTTGTGCTCTGCGGATGCTGCGAGTCGTGAGGCGTTCGTGACCGCGTTCGGCGTCGGCGTGGAGGGGCACCGTCGTATTGCGCATGGGTTGTTCCTCCTGCGAGAGGGAGTGTTCCTGAAGAGCGAGGTACCGACGGATCAGATGAGGTCGGTCGAAGTGACTCAGTTCCTGCGGGACGCCGCTCGGTGTCTGATGACGGTCGAACGGAGCGCGATCGGCCGTCACTCATGATGCTGGTTCATGGCGGACGAGTATTGGACCCAGGTCATTACGTGGGCGAGGCCGATGTCTTGATCGGCGAAGGAAGAGTCATGGCTGTGCAGGCAGGGCTGGCCAAGCGTACTGATCTACGGCACGTGACCAGGATCGATGCAGAGGGATTGCTGGTGGTGCCGGGTTTTGTCGATCTCCACGCACACCTTCGGGAGCCGGGGTTTGAATACAAGGAGACGATTGCCACCGGAACTGCCGCCGCGGTGGCGGGTGGGTTTACCACGGTCTGTTGCATGCCGAATACGAATCCGGTCAACGATGACATCGCTGTGACTGCTTGGATCATCGAACGGACGAAAACCACGGCCTCTGCCCATGTCCATCCGATTGGAGCCATCACGCTGGGGTCGGCGGGCCGCGAACTCGCCGATTTTCGCGCACTGAAACAAGCCGGGTGTGTGGCGGTGTCCGACGACGGCCGGCCCGTCATGGGCGAGGAGATCATGCGGCGGGCGATGCAGTCTGCCGCCGAATTGGATATGCCGGTCATCGACCATTGCGAAGACACGAGGTCATCGGGATGCGGATGCATGAACGACGGGCCGGTGTCTCGGGCCATGGGGTGGCGGGGCATGCCCGGTGATGCGGAGTACCGAATGATCGCCCGCGACATCCGGTTGGCAAGGGACACCGGTGTCAGGCTGCACATCGCGCATCTGAGTACGGCAGACGGAGTCGAGATGGTGCGAAAGGCCAAGATGGATGGAGTACGGATCACGGCGGAAGTAAGCCCGCATCACTTTACGCTTACGGACGACGCAGTCCCTACGTATGGAGCCAATGCCAAGATGAATCCCCCCTTACGGCGTGAGCGGGATCGTGCCGCGGTCATCGAGGGTTTGGCGGATGGCACCATCGACGCGATCGCGACGGACCATGCCCCGCATGCGGAATACGAGAAACAGTGGGGAATGGATTGGGCGCCCTTCGGCGTCATCGGGTTGGAAACCGCCCTCGGATTGACCCTGGGGCTCGTCCAGCAAGGAAGAGTGACGTTGCAGCGCGCGATGACCTGTTTGACCAGCGCTCCGGCCGCGGTCTTGGGTCTGCCGAGGGGGACGCTCGAGCCGGGTGCCGCGGCCGACGTGACGGTGATCGACCCTGAAGCGTCCTGGACAGTGGATCCCGAACGGTTTCGATCCAAAAGCCGCAATACACCGTTTGCGGGCTGGGTGCTGAAGGGGCAGGTCGTACGGACCTTGGTGGCCGGGATGACTGTATATCAGCGTCCTGAAACGCTGTGATGAACGATTGACTATGAGGAGCACGATGACTGAATCGCTTGCAACGCCACCGTCAGGATTTATTGCGTTTCTCCCCAAAGAATATCAGGGGGAATTCTCGCGCGATTGGATTCTGGGACTCTCGCCGTTTTCCGACCCGACCTGTCGGCAGTGTTTTACCGTGCAGCAGGGGACATGGATCGGAATGGGCCCGAGGGAATGCGAGGAGCGCGACTTCACATGTGAGAAGCGGGGGTGATTGGCTGAGCTGCGTGTGTCGACGAAAGGGGGAGGAATGTTACCTGAACGACGGCGTCGAGTCATCGACGACACCACGTCCGTGGACTGGAAGAATGTCGAGTGGTTGCGGAGATTTCTGAGCGAACGGGGAAGAATGTTGCCGAGGCGAATGACGGGCAACAGTTTGCAGCGGCAACGGGTGATCGCGCAGGCCATCAAGCGGGCTCGCCATATGGCGCTGTTGCCGTTTGCGGGGTCGGAAGGATCGTAGTCTGGAAAATAGCCGGTTGATCAACCAATGAGGACAGAGCCATGGCCAAATTGAGCAGCCAGTTGAGAAACGAGAAGCGCAAGCAATTGGTGACGAAGTATGCCGAACAACGCCGAACCTTGAAAGCAGTCGTCAGGAACCAGGCCGCTAGTCTGGAAGAGAAACAGGAGGCCCAGAGCAGGTTGAACTCGTTGCCGCGCAATGCGTCTCCGGTGCGGGTCCGGAACCGTTGCGGGATTTCCGGTCGGGTGCGTGGCTATCTGAGACGATTCGGAATGTCGCGCATCGATTTCCGCTTGTTGGCGCTGAAGGGGGAGATTCCCGGCGTGCGGAAGTCAAGTTGGTGACCATGGGGTGGGAGCTCGAAGTCGGAAGATACCGGAGGTGACTCCTGTCGACTGAGCAGATCTCATCGCGTCCGTTGCCGGTCACGATGGTGTGCGGATGTGCTGGAGCGGGAAAGAGCAGGGTGATTCGGGAGTGGGTCGCCGAACGGGGAAGCGAACGATGGGCGTTGCTCCTCCACGACCGTAGCGAGCATGAGTGGGCGGCGGTCGACGGGACCGGTCACGCAATAGACATCTACTCGTTGGGGGAGTCATTGGCCGAATTGATGCGGTCGTGCGCGAGCTGTTCGTTTCGCGAAGCACTGACGGACGCAATTCTGACCATCGCCGGTATGCGTCGATTTGACCGATTGATCGTCGAATGTTCAGGTCTGGTCGAAGCGACCATGGCGGCGGCGGTCTTCAATGATGCCATTGCAGATGAGGAGCCGCTCGCCGGGCTGGCGCGACTGGATCAGCTGGTGACGGTCGTGGATGCCGCGACCGTCTGGGAAGGCGTTCGCAGCGCCGATGCGTTGGGGGAGCGGGGAATGAGTGGCGGCGAAGACGATACCAGGGTGCTCTCGGAACTGCTGGTGGAGCAGATCGAGCACTGCTCATTGATCGCTCTCAATCGGAGTGAAGCGATCGACGGGAACTGCCGTGAACGGGTCATCACGCTTCTCCGGTATCTGAATCCGGAGGCAGAGGTCCTGTTGGCGGCCGACAGGGTAGCAGGGGCAGCGCGCATTCTAGCTCCGAGGGACAGAGCGGAGCACGGCATCAGTTTCCAGCCCGGCTGGGCCAAGCTGATCGACGGGAACGACAGTCTGCCTGAGTCATCGCAAGAATGGAGCACTGGAGTGTTCCGCGCGAGCCGTCCGTTTCACCCGGAACGCTTGTGGCGCTGTGTTGAAGAGGACTGGCCCGGTGTCCTGCGGTGTAAGGGGTATTTCTGGCTGGCCTCGCAGCCTGACCGCTGCTTCTCCTGGGAGCAGACGGCCGGTAGTCGGCACTTCGAATGGGTGGGGCACTGGTGGGTGGCGACGCCGCAGCCTGAGTGGCCGACCAACGAGGCCTTTCTGCGCCGCCTGAAGTCGCAGTGGACGATCGAGTTCGGAGATCGCCGCCAGGAACTGGCGTGTATAGGGTATGGAGCCGACCAGGAGACGCTCTTCGCACGGCTGAAGCGGTGCCTGCTGACCACCGATGAACTCTTGCTCGGCGAGGAGGCCTGGCGCCGATTCGCCGACCCCTTCGAGCGGGCGACGCAGGAGGCGGGATCGCGCGAGGATGAAACGGATCCGGAATGAAAGGAGTCGAAGGATGACAACCACGATGGCGCAGGCCTCCCAGGACCGTCGATTGCCGGTGACGGTGCTGTCGGGATTCTTAGGAGCAGGGAAGACGACAGTGCTGAATCATGTCCTGCACAACCGCGAGGGACTTCGAGTGGCGGTGATCGTCAACGACATGAGTGAGGTGAACATCGACGCCGCCCTCGTGGAACAGGGGGGCGCGTCGTTGAGTCGTACTGAGGAACAGCTGGTGGAAATGAGTAACGGGTGTATCTGCTGCACCTTGCGGGAGGACCTCCTCAAAGAGGTGGCGCGTTTGGCGGAGGCGGGGCGATTCGATTACTTACTGATCGAGTCGACCGGGATCTCAGAGCCGATGCCGGTGGCGGAAACGTTTCAATTCCAGGACGAAGGCGGACGAAGTCTCTCGACGGTGGCCCGATTGGATACGATGGTCACCGTCATCGATGCGGCCAGTTTCCTGAAAGACTATCAGGAGGCGGAGGATCTGGCTGCGCGCGGATTGGCGCTCGGCGAGCAGGATGAGCGAACGATTACGGACCTTCTCATCGATCAGGTGGAATTTGCCAATGTGCTGGTCGTCAATAAGACGGATCTGGTGTCCTCGGGAGAATTGGCGACGCTGGAGGCGATTCTTGCGAAGCTGAATCCCGAGGCCCGGATCTTCCGTGCCGAGCAAGGGCGTGTTCCGGTGGCGGCGCTGCTCGACACCAAGCGCTTTGATTTTGAGCGGGCCGGCCAGGCGGCGGGTTGGATGAAGACCTTGCGCGGCGAGGAGTCTTCGGAAGCCGATGAATACGGGATCACGAGCTTCGTCTACCGGGCGCGGCGGCCGTTCCATCCGACACGCTGGTGGAACGCGATGCAACTGACGTGGCCTGGCGTGCTCCGATCCAAAGGGCTGTTTTGGATTGCGTCGAGGCCTGACTTGATCGGCCTCTGGTCGCAGGCCGGTGGGGCCGGTTCGGTGCGGTGGATCGGGCGCTGGTTTGCTGCGATCCCGGAAACGGAATGGCCGGACGGCGAGGCGGACCATCGGCGCATGGACAACGGCTGGGATCCCGAGTTCGGCGATCGGACACAGGAACTGGTCGTGATCGGACGGAATATGGACCAGATCTCACTCACCTCCATGCTTGACGAATGTCTGTTGACAGACGACGAATGGCGACCGGGTTTGGCCGAGTGGCGTGTAGCGGCGGATCCGTTTCCGCGACAGGCGCCCGATCCGGAACTGGAGTCGGCCGGCGCATAAGCCGGCTGGACATGAAGGGAAGCACAGGAGGACTTGATGGCACGCTATTGTCAGGTGACGGGAAAAAAGCCGATGGCCGGGAACCATGTGAGTCACGCAAACAACCGAACGAGGCGGAGGTTTTTGCCGAACCTTCAGCGGAAGCGTTATTTCCTGCCGGATGAGAACCGCTGGATCACGCTGTCGGTGTCGACCCGTGGCATGAGAATCATCGATAAGAAGGGGCTGGCGCGCGTGGTGGCGGATCTGCGGGCGGCCGGCCAGACGTTCTAACAGGATGCGGAAAAAGTCCGCCAGCGGCGTTCTCGCATCGCTCAGAGGCTCACCGTACGGCACAAGTACGATTCGCCTCTTCGTTCGCTGCGGCCTTGCTGGACGGCCTTTTTGCGCATCCTGCGGGCTATTCTGACGCGACACGGCCCGTGCGCGAAATGCGACGTATGACGCAATCATCGAGTTTTTCCGTAGACTACTAAGCGACAAAGGACGACATCATGCGTGAGATCGTGGCATTGGCTTGCACCGGTTGTGAGACGCCGGGCATGTCGGTCTATTGGACAACGAAGAATAAGAAGCATGATCCGGATCGCATTGAGTTGAAGAAATACTGCGCGCGTCGCCGACAGCATGCGACGCACAAGGAAAAGCGATAGGTCATCATGCCGGTTTATGAATATCAGGCACACGACTGCCGGGGGCCCGCCGACTGTCCGAAGCGATTCGCCTTTTGGCAGTCGATGAATGACCACCCTGTCACGAATTGCGTGATATGTCGGGCTCCCTTGGAACGTATTCCCTCCCTGTTTTCGGCCGGGGTTGGTCTTGTCGCGCGCAGCGCCGGGATGGCCGATGCCCCGGCAGGATCGCAAGCGCCTCCGGCGACCGTGAAGAACATCTTCGGGGGCGGGCTCAATATCCAGGGTTGCGGTCATGGCCCGCTCCCCGGCCACGATACTTCGTCGAGCGAGGAATCGCCATGATTCGAGGTCGCGCCTCTCGCGCCAGCATCCTCATCCTGCCCCTGTATCTGACGCTGGCCTTATCCTTGCCGATGGTCCTGCTCGACCATGAGCTGGGTGTCTTGACGGGAGACCCGGCCCACGGGGCCCTCGACGACCACGCCTGGCTCGACCATGCGGCAGAGTCCGGCCTGTCTGAGTGCGGGCCCTTGCTTGAGGCCAGGAATCTTCCGGTCTCCCTGGTCCCCCAGATTCATCCGAATCCCTCGCTCGGCTTCTATCGCAAGTCCGATCTGAGTCGCGGTCCACCCCTTGTCTGACAGTTCTCCTCGTTCATTCGTACGTCGGATGTCACGCAAGCCGTACCAAGCGCTTGCAAAGGCTCGTCGTGCCTCAATTCATTCGAGGAGACCGCACGCATCTTAAAGACCATGGCTTGCTGGATGCGTCGGGGGGGAGCGGATGAACGACGGATCTCCGTTGTGTCTGTCGTCGTGTGCCACAAATCGCTATTTGCAGATTGAGAGATCAGGGCCACGATCGGGTATTCCGTGACTATTCACAGGCGAGACGGTTGTGAACCGACGTTGATAGGCCGTCTCGCTGAGTCGGCAGGAAGGGGTGACCATGTCTGATTATGAATTCCGCTGTTGCGGAAACCATCGGCGGAGTCTGGTGGCACGGTTGTTCATGCGGGAACGGCGGCGCACGCAAGAGCGCTACGTTGTGAAACCGGATGGGGTGAGCACACCGGCGGGACCGGCGCTCCGAATCACCGCGCGCCATCGCTGCCGGGCCGTCCGGCAAGCCATGCGGACGAGACTGGTGAAAGGATTGTTGCGACGTCTGGGGTTGCCGCTCGGTCTGAGTCTGGGAATGTTCCTCTGATGTCCATTCCGACCCTCATGATCCGTCTCTGCTTCGTGCTCGCGTATCTGGTGCTGGCACTGCCGCTGCCCCTTGTCCTGCTCGATCACCAATTGGGACTGTTGATGGGTAATCCGGCGCACACGACCCTGGATGATCACGCCTGGCTCGACCATGCAGCCGGGGCGGGCGAGGTGTCCGGAGGGAGCGCCTCTTGCGTCGCGGAGGTGTTCGCGCCGACGAGCGATTCGAGTCAAGTCCTTAGCGCATCCTTTGAAGTGTCGCTTCCTTCCGTTCGTGGTCCTCCTCCCCCAATCCGGTCACGCGCAGAGTACCTGAGTCGGGGTGGCCCGGCGTGAGGTGGACCCGCCCGGTGTGTGCCGGTGCGGGAGCAATTGCCATCATCTTTGCAAGCAGTGGAGGGGGCGAGCTGCCTCGTGGGGGAGGAGTGCCGTGACTCAGTATCGTCAAATTATGGTGGGTGTTGTCATATGGCTAGTGGGGAGTATCGCCATCGGGTCGGATCCGATCTTGGCGGAATCCGGTGGCATGGAAAGTTCAGGGGAGCTGGAATTACCGGTGGTGGAGGTGCGAGACCAACCGATTCAGACCGGCGGAACGGGATCGTTGCATTTGGAAGAGGTCAGCCAGTCGGCGAGCCGGTTGGGCGTCTCGATTCGGGAGATCCCGGCCAGTGTGGAAGTAGTCGATCAGACCCTGATGCAGGAGCGTGGACTTCGGACAATCTCAGAAGCCGTGCAGGGGGCCACCGGGCTGTCGGTGGGCGACTCGCCCGGCAACCCCGTCAATTTCTCCATGCGCGGTTTTACGAACAATCAACTGCGGCTGCTGTATGACGGTCTCCTCCTTGGGCCGGCGCAAATGACATCACGGCCGCGGGACACGTGGAATCTCGACCGGATCGAAGTGCTCAAGGGGCCGGCATCCGTGCTCTACGGCGAGGGAGCGTTGGGCGGGGCGATCAATTTTGTGACGAAACGTCCGTTCCGGGAGGATCATGTGGTCACCGATGCGCTGTTGTCCATCGGCTCCTTCAATACGCTTCGAACGGCATTGGGCAGCGGCGGGCCGCTGGGATCAAACAAGCTCCACTACCGTGTCGATCTCAGTTATCAGAGCGCGGACCACTACGCCGGTGTGCAGCGGTCGCCCTATACGTATTGGAACCTGACGAGCGCCTTGTTGTACGCCGCCGCCTCCTCCCTCACCCTCGAGCTCTCCTTCGACGTCACACACGACCGGAGCGTGCCCTACTGGGGGACTCCGTTGATACCGGGAGGGTTTGCCGGGTCGTCGGCGATCAACGGAGTCGTCACGACCAACGACGGCCGGACGATCGATGGCCGGATTCTCCGGCAGAATTTCAATGTCGTCGATGCCGACATGAGTGCGACGACCTACTGGACGAAGTTCAAGACGAACTGGCAGCCGGTACACACCATCGAACTCCGCAATCAGGCCTACTACTACTGGGCCGAACGCAACTGGCAGAACGCCGAGACGTACCAGTTCAATCCGGGTACGCAATTGATCGATCGAGACCGGTTCTTTGTGCAGCATGATCAGTACATTGTCGGCGATCGGCTGGAGGCTCAGATCAAGGAGCGGCTCTTTGAGCACGGAAACCGGTTTGTGATCGGCGTGGAATTCAGCCATCTGCATCTGAACCGCCCCAGCTTCTTCGGCGGGGGAGACAGCATCGATCCGCTGGCGATCCCGAGCGGGTCCTTCGGATCGATCACCTCGGCTGAGCAGCGGACGACGATCACGACTGCGGCGCTGTTTGTCGAGGAACAATTCAACCTTAGCGATTCGCTCAAACTCGTGGGTGGCCTGCGGCACGATCATATCGACCTTGACCGGAAGTTGTTCAGCGCATCCGGGGCGCTGAATTCGACGGCCAGTTTCGAGCGAGATTTCAATCCGACGACCTGGCGAGCGGGATTGGTCTATGACCTGCTGCCGACGTTGACCCTCTACGGTCAGTACTCCACGGCGGCGGATCCGGTCGGGACCAATGTGTTCATCGTGCGGGCGGCGGAGAATTTTGATTTGGCGACCGGTGCGCAGTGGGAAGTCGGCGCAAAGGGACAGATGTGGCACAACCGGGCCGAGTGGACGGTGGCCTATTTCGACATCTATCGAAAGAACATCCTGACACAAACGACTCTGACGACGGCGCAGAACGTGGGTCGACAGACGTCGAAGGGCATCGAGCTGAGCGGCGCCATCCGGCCGACCGATGCCTGGCGATTGCAGGGAAACTTTACGGTCCTATCAGCACGGTTTGCTGATTTCTCCGAGTCGGCGGGCAGCAGCGTCGCGAGTCGTGGCGGTAACCGGCCGCCGAACGTGCCGGAAGTGATGGCGAATCTATGGAGCGTGTATCGGGTGCCGTTTGTCGTGCCGTTCGATCTCGGCGCGGCGTTCCGGTATGTCGGCCACCGCTACGCGGATAACGCGAACGCCGTCCGGCTCAATGCCTACATGACCACGGACGCCTGGGTCTCGGTTCCGTACAAGAACATGACCTTCATGCTACGCGGCCGCAATTTGCTCGATAAGACCTATGCCATCTGGGCGGACCCGTTCTACCCCAGTCAGGTTCTGATCGGGGCCCCGAGGACGGTGGAACTCATGATGACGGCGCGGTTCTGAGATGACGTTATGCGCGAGGGGCGTCGAGGTGTCGATGGTTCATCGGGCCATGGAGGGTCGGCTTGTCGGGAGGTGGCGGATGTGGGCGACGGAGCAGGGCGACAGCTCGAAGACCGGGCCTTAACTTCTGCGAGTGCGGTCGGTGGAAGACCCCGGAAGGAGGTTCCCCTTTCAGATCACAGGCAGCGTCCGAGTATTGGAGGAGAGACCACGTTGTGGTCCGCTACACCGCCTTGGCGGCGAGCGACTCCGCCATGCCGTACAGCAACGCTTCGGTGTCGTTCCAGCCCAGGCAGGAATCGGTGATGGACATGCCGTAGGTCAAGGCCTTGTTCGGGTCCCAGCTTTGCCGGCCGCCCTGCAGGTGGCTCTCCAACATGAGGCCCATGATCGAACGGCGGCCCTGCTGGAATTGCTTGAGGACTTCACCGGCCACTTCCACTTGGCGCTGGTGGTTTTTGCCGGAATTGTCGTGCGAGCAGTCCACCATCACACCGCGGGCCAACCCCTCGCTGGCGACAGCCGCTTCCGCGCGGGCGATATCTTCGACACTGTAGTTGGTGCGTCCGCCGCCGCCGCGCAGCACGATGTGATGGTCGGGGTTCCCGGTGGTCTTGATAATCGAGGTGATGCCGTCCGCGTTGACGCCGACAAAATGGTGTGGGCTGCGGCTGGTGATCATCGCATTGATGGCCACTTGCAGGCTGCCTTCCGTGCCGTTCTTAAACCCGACCGGCATGGAGAGGCCGCTGGCCATTTCCCGGTGAATCTGGCTTTCGGTTGTCCGCGCGCCGATCGCGGTCCAGCTCAGCAGGTCGGCAATGTACTGCGGGGTAACCGGGTCGAGCAGTTCCGTGGCGCAGGGCAGACCCTTGCCGTTGATGTTCAGGAGGATCGTGCGGGCCAATTGGATGCCTTGGGCGATCTCGCACGTGCCGTCGAGATGGGGATCGTTGATCAGGCCCTTCCAGCCGACCGTCGTTCGAGGCTTTTCAAAGTAGGTGCGCATGACGACCAGCAGCTTCTCGCGCACGGCATCGGCGACCGGTTTGAGCCGGTCGGCATATTCGTAGGCGGCAGCAGGGTCATGGATCGAGCAGGGGCCGACAATCACGATGAGCCGGTCGTTGTCACGGCCGTGCAGGATGTTTCTGATCGCCTGTCTGGTCTGAAACACCAGCTCGGACACCGCGTCCGTGATGGGCAGTTGCGTCTTGACCTCGCGGGGTGAGGGCAGCGGCTTGATTTCAATGACGTGCTGGTTGTCTATCGGCCTGGTCATGGTGGTCCTTGTTGAAAGGTCTGGCGAGTTCGCGTGGCAATCCGAGATTGCGAGTTAACATATCGAATTCTGTAGGATAAAGTCCAGTGTGAGGGAGCACCGGAGGATCGGCTTGCATTCGCGGCGGCCCCTTTGTTACAACTCACGCCTTACGAATCTGTCGGTCTGGACGGTGATGTTTCGTCATTGTGCCCGCAACAAAACCTGCTCCGTTGTCGCGCTTCTCGTCGCGTGCCTCCTGCTCGCGATGGCGCCCTTTGCCGCCGCGCTGGAGATTCACCACGAGCTGGCGGCTGCCGACCATGATGGGCACGAACATTCCGACACCGACCTCTGCCAGTGGGTGCAGTATCACACCGGGCACTCGCTGATCGGTGACGCGCCGGTCCCCTGTGCGTTCATGGCCCATGCGCCGCCGCAAGTGGTGCGCGCACCGATTCTCGTCTCTCAATCGCTCCCTGCATCCCGCGCCTCCCGGGCGCCGCCTCTGACCTAACCTCAACACCATCGTTCGATTCCATTGTGGCGTTCACCGCTTCGTCCCGGCCACGGCTTTGTGCCGGGCTGTGACCCGTGCGGAATTATGTGGGGGAGGTGTGCATGTTGTCGTCGGTCAGAGTCGTCTCTTATCTGTGTCTTGGACTGTTGTTGTCGGCCTTTGCTTTGAGTGGTGATCCGGCCTTCGCGCAGGATCCTGCGCGAACGATAACCGGGACGGTGCAAAATCAGGATCTCCGGCGGGTACCGCAGGCTTCGGTAGAAGTGAAGGATCAGGAAGGGACGGTCGTGGGCACGGCGGTCGCGAACGACGCCGGAGAATTCTCCGTCGAGCTGCCGTCCGAGGGAACCTATTCGGTGAGCGCGGTCCAGGATACCTACCGCAGCGAATATGCCATCGTGAAGGTCGGGGCCGAGGCTCCGGTTCCGCTGTCCCTCACGCTCTCGAAAACCAAGGAAATCGCACTCGAGGTCGTCTCCCCTCTGGCGCCCATTCAATACAAGGCCTCGAGCGAAACCTACGCTCTTAGCCGAAAGGAGATCGAGGCCCTGCCGCGCGGGAATAACAATGAGCTCCACGATGTGTTGCTGACGATTCCGAGCGCGGTCTACGGGTCGCTCAAGCAGGTGCACATTCGCCAGGACCATGCGAATCTTCAATTGCGAATCGACGGTGTGCCGATTCCGGACACTGTCTCCTCCACCTTTTCAGATGTAATCAGTCCCAGGGCCTGGGAGCGGGCGGACATCATCCTGGGCGGCATGGAGGCGCAATACGGAAACAAGACGGCGGCCGTGTTGGACATCACGACGAAGAGCGGCACGAAACCGTCCTTCGGGTCGGTGCAGATGATGGGCGGCTCGAACAAGACCATCAACCCGTCCTTCGAATACGGCGGCACCATTGGCGAGAAGTTTCGATTTTATATCCTGAACAGCCACACGGCGACGAACCGGGGCATCGAGCCGCCGACGTTGGGCCGAACCGTCTATCATGGGCAGAGTGAACGCAATCAAACGTTCATCCGGGGCGACTATCAACACGACAATAAAAACAACTTCACCTGGTTGTTCCTCAACTCCGTCGCCAAGTATCAGATCCCTACGGCGCCAGGCGGCGAACTGGATCCGAGCGGACAGATGTTGCCGCTCTTGCAGGGCAGTCGGCCCGGGTTCTCGCCAGTCGCCTCGCAGGCGATCGACGAGTTTCAGAAGGAAAACAACCAATACGGCCACATGGTCTGGCGGCATGACGTGAATGCCAATAACTTCTTCAGCCTGTCTGGCTACATGCGGCATACGCGCGCCACGTTCAAAACCGATCCGCTCAATCTGCTGGCCTATACGGCTGATCCGGCCGAGCCGTTTTCTGCCGCCGATCAGGATCGTAATGCCTATTCGACCGGGCTTCGCTTCGACTACACCTACGTGCACAGCAAGCAACACCTCATCAAAGCCGGATTCCAACTTGACCGCACTCAGTCGGTCAACAAGACCCGGCTCTTCACGTTTCTAGACGACGGGGCGGGGAATCCCACCGGGGACCTGCTGAGCCTCAATGCCGACAACCGGCAGATCGGCTATCGGCAAGAGTTCTGGATTCAGGATCAGTGGAGCCCCAACGACCAGTGGACCTTCAACCTCGGACTGCGCGGCGACATCGTGCAGTATCAGCGCAATGAAGGTCAGGTCAGCCCGCGCATCGGCGTGAGCTACAAGTACAATCCGTCGAACGTGTTCCACGTGTTTTACGGCCGCATGTTCACGCCGCCGAATCTGGAGGCGATCTCGTTTGCAAAACTCAATACGCTCGGGACCAGGGCGCAGCCGGAAGATCTGACCAACAATACGGTACGAGCCGAACGCGCGCACTACTTCGAGGTCGGGAGTTACCATGCATTGAACCGGTACGCCACGCTGCAGTTCACCGGGTGGTACAAGCTCAGTAATTTTCTCTCCGATGCGGGACAATTCGGCACCACGCCGCTGCTCAATTATTTTGCGTTCGAGCGCGGCTGGCAGCGCGGCATCGACGGGGCCTTGAAACTGCAGCTGACCGAGAATCTCACGGCGCGGGGCAACGTGGCCTGGGGGCAGTGTAAGGGCTACGGGTTGCAGTCCGGGCATTTCCTGCTGGAGGCCAAAGAAATTGCCGACATCAATTCGCAGGGCGGGGTGTTCTGCGATCACATGCAGACCCTCACGAGTTCGGCGATCGTGAGTTACCGGTTGCTGGAACGAACGACCTTTACGGGGCAGATGTTATTTGCCTCAGGGTTACGCACATCGGAGAACGAAGATGCCAAGACGAATTCCACCCACAGCCCGTCCTACACCATCTACAATCTCTCGATTGCACATGTGTTTCCGTTGCCATGGGAAGGGCAGAAGTTTCTGCTCGGCTTTGATATCGTGAATCTCCTGGATCAGCGGTACTACATCAATCAGGGGGAAGGGAGTATTGGGCTGGGTGTGTCGCACGCGGGGATGCCACGGTCGTTCTTCTTCCGGGGCCAGTGGTTCTTTTGATCGGATGCTGAAACGGGTCACCAGCATCGTTCTCGGCTCCGCAACATCCTCAACGTAGCGCAAGGCTACGCTTCCGGTGTTGCGGTCGCCTGCGGCCTTGCTGGATGACCCGTTTGAGCATCCGATTCCGACAGAGAAATATGTACCAGCGGCGTTCTCAGTCACTCGTCTCCCTGCGACGTACCGCAAGGGTACGCCTCAGTTGCCGAGTTCCCTGCGGCCTTGCTGGACAATCTTGTTGGGCATCTGCTTCGGACTGTGGGAAAATGCAGCCTTGCTGGAAGGCCAGTTTGAGCTTCATCACTTTGCAATAATTGGGACGACGATATGGCGAACATCTTCGAGTCAGTAGATCGCATCACCAGAGGAATAGTCGCGAGCTGCGTTTTGGGCTTGTGTCCGTCGGCGGTTGCGGCTCATGCGGCGACGGGCGATGAGGCGACGCATGAGGCGGATCATGCGCTGGATGCGGACATCATTGAGCTGCCGGAAGTCCATGTGCATGGACTTCCGCTGAACAAGGATCAGCAGGTGGGGCCGGTACCGAAAGCAACGCCTTGGCCTGCCATTCCCTCCTCGCTGGACGGCAAGCCGCTGGATGACTGGATGAAGGCCCGTCTGCTCGTCTCGAAAGATGCCCAGGTGACGGTGGTGGTGTTGGAGCCGGCGAAACATCGCGAGCTCACCGTCGCCGGCATCATTGCCTTGAACAAATGGACGTTTCTGCCGCAACTCAAAGGCGACGACCCTGTCGACGGCGAACTCACCGTGCGGATTCACTTTCGGTCTCAGTAGGTCCGTGAAGATCCAGCGGCACACGCGACGCCTGCCGCTCGACGAGGTCCTCCTCTCCACCTTGATACGGATCGAGAACAAGACGGACTGCCGGGAATAGGGTGCCTTTTTCACAGGAGGCGTGACACCAAGTCCCCCGATCCCACGCATCGAGACGTGGGACCGGATGCTGTCCGAACTCATTCGCTGCCAGGCTTGGCTGGTATGAACAGAGCCGCTCAGAACGCGAGGGCGGCCCGCTCGTCCTGGTCCTTGATCGCCGCCGAAAAACGCTTCATGCGCTCGACCAATGCCTTCTCTTCCGGGTCCAGCTTGTCTTCGCTCTTCAGGGGGAGGAGTACCGCGTAAGGAACCGATTTGACCACGGCGGAAAAGATCTTATGTGCTGCGTCGGCGCTAATCCCGCCTTCCCTTGTCTCCAGCATTTCGAGAAAACGATTCATGCCCTTTCGCTTCCCGTTGTACTCCCCCTTCACGGCTGCTTCACTGACCACTTCCAATTGCTGAAAGTAAGGGGCGAAGTTCCCACTCGTGGACAGGTTTTTCTGTTCCATCACCATCAACGCGATTTTGTCGATCCACGGCGGTGCGATCCAGGCGTTCGCGTCGACGGGGCCGAGAGAAACGGCCATCCATGCCGGAATGGTCAGCAAGAACGCCAGCTGTCGGAAGAATCGTGCCATGATGGACTCCTTTCAGTTGAAGGTGGGCAGTGGTCGGCCGGTGTGGCGAAGTCTCCCTCAACGGGAGGCAACATGGGTGCCAGTTGCCGGTCGGCTCGGAACCGATGGAAATGTCGAGGGTGCATAGGACGCACGCGCAAGGGGTGAGCGGTCGCGCACAGGACGCGCAGTGCGAAACGACCAGTTGATTCCTGGAACGCCTCGCTGGAGATCGGCCAGCGATGGCAGTTCCCTGTACGAATCAGGGGCTGCTACGGGCGAGGCCGTAAGGGCACCGGCCGTGTGGTCAAATCGTTATGGACCCAGTTATTGTCGGCATTCACATCGATGCCGCGAACCGACGGCGGTTTATCGAGATGAGTGTATTGGAAGGTTCCGAACGGCTGAATCTCTTCGTCGTTCGGTAATTGACGGCGGTTCCACCCCCCGCCGAGCGCGCGTAAAAGCCCGACCGTGGACCGCAACAGTTCGGCCTTGATTTGCACGGAATCGATGCGTGCCGTGAGCGTTTGCACCTGCGCGTAAATGAGCTCGAGGCTGGAGGCCAGGCCTCCCTGATACAGTTCCATGGTCAGGTTTTGCGCTTTCAGGTTTGCTCCGACCGCTGCATCTTGGCGATTCGCCGCCATCGTGAGCTGGTTGCTCAGGCTCAGGTTGTTTTCGACTTCTCGAAATGCGTTAAGCACCGTCGAGCGGTATCGGTCTTCTGTCTCGCGATAGGCCGACCAGGTTCGCTGTAATTGCGCGCGACGATACCCGCCCTGAAAGACAGGCAGGGCCACGGTTGCGCCATAAGACCACATCGCGGCGGTCAGTTTGGCGATATCGAAGCCGGCACCCAGGATTCCTCCATCGGCAGAGAGGCGGACGTCGGGGAAGAAGGCGGCGCGCGCGATTCCGATGGCGCGGTTGGCTTCCGCCATCCGCCGCTCCATTCCAGCGATGTCAGGTCGCCGCTCCAGCAGGGTGGAGGGGAGGCTGCGTGGAATCGTGAAACGTGCCACGCGCAGATCGTCGATCGGGTCGATCGTGAAACCGGCCGGCGCCACGTTGAGCAGAATGGCGATGGCCTGTTCGGTCACCTGGCGCTGCCCTTGGATCTGGGCATATTTGGTCTCGGTGCTGAATAGGAGGGATTCCACGCGGGCCACGTCCAGCGCCGAGGCGATCGCACCGGCAAACTGGGCGTTCACGAGTTTGAGCGAACTGCGGTAGAGGTCGATGGATTGCTTGTAAATCGCGCTCTGAGCATCGAACCCGCGCAGCGTAAAGTAATTTGCCGCAACCTCCGCTTGGAGGCTGAGGCGCGCGAGGCCCCAGTCCGCCGCTCGCTCTTCGGCGCGATAGATTTCGATGCGTGTGGCGTTACGAATCGCCGACCAAAAGTCCGGTTCCCAAGACGCAAGTCCGGCACCGGCTTCGACCGTCCCCCCGACCGGAAGATCCCCCGGGACTCTGAGCGGATCGACATGGTTCTGACTATCTCCGAGTTTCCCGCCGAGGCCGATCTGTGGAATCCGTCGCGAGCGGACTTGCATCATCACATCCCTGGCCTGAACGAAGCGCTCGGCGGCCGCTTGAAGATCCGGATTGGCCGCCATGGCCTGTTCGATCAGGTTGTTCAGTACCGGGTCGTCGTAGAGCTTCCACCAATCCGGGCGCAACTCGGCGTCCGATGGTGCGGCCTCCACAAAGGGGGTCTCTCCATGCCATGAGGCCGGGACCACATACTGGGGCGGCTGATAGGGCGGCGACAGGTCGACGTGCGGCAGCCAATCCGTGCCGCAAGCCGTAACCTGGATGCATACCAGAACCAGACCGAACCAGCGCATGAGGTCGGTTCTGCCTGCTGCATTTCGTCGTGCTTGCAACCGGAGATCGATCATGTTGAAGCGGCTCCGAAGAGGTTTACCTGAAGGGCGACTCAAGCCGCCGACTAGTGTATCGCTGAACTCGGTGGTTGCCGGGCCTGATTTTCGGGAAACCGGTCGTTTTGCGCTGATTCGGGATCGGTGAGCAAGTCATAGCCGGGGGCCGGCGTCACGACGCGCACCTGGTCGCCTTCAAGCAACGCGGCGCTGGGATTGTTCACGAGGCGGTCCTGTGCGGACAGGCCCCCCGCAACCTCGACGGCATTGTCCATCAGTCGGCTGACCGTGATCGGTTGGAAATGGACACGGTTCTCTGCCGTCAGGGTAGCCACTTGCGTGCCGTGTTCCTGGAAGACTAGCGCGGTGGACGGAATCGTGAATGCCTGACGATCGACCGGCGCAGTGAGGTGGACCTCGGCGTAGGAGCCTGGCCAGAGCGCCCGGTCCTCGTTATCGATGGTGAAGACGGTCACCGCCGTCCTCGTGCTGATGTCGAAGCCTTTGGCCACGGTCAGGAATTTCGCGGTGAAGTGACGATTGGCCAATTGCGGCACGGTCACGTCGGCCGTCAAGCCTTGTTGCAGGAATGGCCCGAACGCTTCCGGCACGTTGACAAAAAGACGGAGGACATGGACGTCGGCCACCGTGAACAGGTTGGTTTTTGCATTGGGCGTGCTCAGATTCCCTTCCTTGCTGACCAGGTCGCCGACATTGATGTTGCGCTGCGTCACCACGCCGTCGAAAGGTGCGACGATCGTTTTGAAGCGGATGAAGGCCTCCATGTTCCTGACCTTTTGCTCCGCGGCCTTGACCTTTGCCGCTTCGGCCTTCAGCTCCTGTTCCTTGACCGTGATCGATTGTTCGGAGACCGCATGATTCGGGCGGAGCGCCGCCCAGCGTTGTGCGGTCACCTCGGCTAGCTTATATCTCGCGCGCTCCGTCTCCAGATCCGCCTTGGCCTGTGCATATTCGGCATCGAGGTCCGGCGCGTTGATTTCGGCGAGGATATCGCCTGCCTTGACCTGATCGCCGTAGTCCCTGTACCACATCTTGACGTACCCGGTGACGCGCGCATACATCGGCGCTTCGTACCAGCCCACGACGTTGCCGGGAAGGACAATGGTCTCGGTGGGCGCGATCGGTTTGGGATGGACGGCCGCGACCGTCGGCACGGCGTCTTCCAGCGTTCTCGCACGCAGTTGAGCGGCGTCGCTTTTATTCTCATAGACGCGATAGCCGACGTAGAGGACGAACAGCACGACCATCCACAGCACGACGCCTTTTTCGCGGAGCCACTGCATCATGACACGTGTCCCTCTTGCCGGGTCATTCGCCGGCTATAGACCATCGCGTAGACACAGGGGACGAACAACAGCGTGAAGACGGTGGCCATCAGCAGGCCGCCGATCACGGCGCGGCCTAAGGGGGCATTCTGTGAATATCCCGTCGCCATGGGGACCATTCCGATGATCATGGCCGACGCTGTCATGAGCACCGGACGGAAGCGGGTGGTTCCGGCCTCGATCGCCGCCTGCAGCGCATTGCCATGTTCCTGGAGCCGCTCGCGCGCATAGGATACGACGAGGATCGAATTGGCGGTTCCCGTGCCCATCGTCATGATCGCGCCTGTCAGCGCCGGTTCCGACAGACGGGTGTGGGTCAGGAAGAGGGCCCAGGCGATCCCCGCGAGTGCGCCCGGCAACGCCGTGATGATGATGAAGGGGTCGAGCCAGGACTGAAAGTTGACGACGATCAACAGGTAGACCAACACGATCGCGGCGAGCAGTCCGAAGATGAGTTCGGCATAGGCCTCATACATGAGCGAAGCCTGGCCGTGGATTTCGAGTTTCGCGCTGTGAGGTAGTTCGGCCTCCATGCTTTTGGCCACCCGCTCGACGTCTGTGAGCACACTCCCCAGGTCTCGCCCTTCCGCAGACACGTAGATATCGAACAACGGCATGATGTTGCCGTGCGTGATCACCCCCGGTGTGCCCTCCGCCGTCAGGTCGGCCAAATTGCCGAGCAATTGCACATCATGATCGGTTCCCGCGCTGCCTGCAGAATCGACCGGGATCGTCTTCAGGCTGTTGACGCTGTTGATCTGCGGCTGCGGCGTATAGACGTTGATCAGGTAGGACATGCCGGTACTGGGATCGAGCCAATAGATCTGATCGACCTGCTGGCTCCCGGCCGTGGTCATCAGGAGATTGTCGGCGATGTCCTTTTCGGTCCTGTTGACTCCAAGTCCGAACGTGCGATTGCCTTCGACCATGAGGGTGGGGGTTCGCATCGTCTGTTGAATCACCACGTCCGCCGCCCCTGGAATCGTGCGAAACTTCTCCGCCAGTTTCCGGGCGAACTCGTAGTTGGGAAACATATCCGGGCCGTTGACCTGGACGTCGATCGGCGCCGGCGCGCCGAAGTTCAGAATCTTCGCGGTCAGGTCAGACGGCTGAAAGGTGAACTCGGTGCCCGGGTATCGCTCCTTCAAGCCCTTGCGGAGGATACGTCGATAGTCCCACACCGGGGATTTTTCATCTCTCAAGAGGATCGTCAAGTCGCAATCCTGGGAGCCGATTGTCGGTGTAGGAATGAACGCGAGGTTGTGCGGCCCGACCGGCAACCCGCAATTGCTCACGATGTTTTCGACCTGACCGGGGAGCAATGCTTCGACGCTGTTCGAGACGAGTGTGGCAATGCGCCCTGAGACCTCGATGCGCGTCCCGAGCGGCGCCCGCATATGCATCTGAAGAACCCCCGACCGGATCTCGGGAAAATAGTCGCGCCCCAGGAAGAAAAAAAGCGACAGGGAGGCCAGTGCGATCGCAAGCGAGACAGAGACGAAGACGCGCCGACGGGCGATGGTCTGTTCGAGGAGCATGCCGTAGCGGTCGCGGAGCCGATTGAAACCCCGCTCGAAGGCCTCTTGGAACCGGACAAAGCCGTTGCGGGAGGGCGTGAAGCCGGATGGTCCCTGTTCGTTATGCGGTTGGGACATGGTGGCCTTTCATCATGTATTTCGCCATGGTCGGCACCAATGTGCGCGAGAGGATGAACGAGGCCAGCATTGCAATGATGATCGCCTCCGCCATAGGCTTGAACAGGTACCCGGCGACGCCTCCGAGCTTGAACAATGGAAACCACACGATCGCGATGCACAGGGTGGCGACGAGGGTCGGGACGACGATCTGATTCGCGGCGTCGATGATGGCCTGTTCCAGCGGTTTATCCATGTCGAGATGGCGGTCGATATTTTCGATCATCACCGTGGCGTCGTCGACCAGAATGCCTACGGCCAGCGCGAGTCCGCCCAAGGTCATGACGTTGATCGTTTCCCCCAGCATATGCAGGCCCATGATCGCGGTCAGGATCGACAGCGGGATCGAGGTCCAGACGATGACCGTGGCTCGCCACGAGCCGAGGAGCAACAGCACGATCACACCGACCAGCGCGCCGGCGGTCGCCATTTCATGCAGAACATCGGAAATCGAATCCTTCACGAAGGTCGATGCGTCGTCGAGGAGTCTGATGCGCACGCCTTCAGGAGAGATTTGCTGGGCGCGAGGGATCATCCTTTTGATGCCGTCGACGACATCCAGCGTCGAAGCTTCCGTGCTTTTCATAGCGACGATGATGACCGTTTGTTTGCCTTTCACGAGCACAGCGTTCTGTTGCACCCGGCCCATGAGTTTCACGGTGGCGACATCGCGCAGGTAGACGAACGCGTTGCCTTCCCGCTTGACCGGGATGTCGCCGAAGTGATCGATTTGCATCGGTGATGCGTTTGTCTGCACGATCCAGTCGGTGGATTTGATCTTAATGTCGCCGGCGGGGAGCACCAGGTATTGTTTCATGAGGCTCTCGTGAATGTCGGCCGGGGTCAGGTGACGCGCGAGCAGCTTTTGCTGGTCGAGATTGACCATCACCTGCATATCCTGCCCCCCGTAGGGGTGCGGAAGCACAATCCCCGGCACGGTCACGAGCAACGGACGGATTCGCATGTAGGCAAGGTTATAGAGCTCGGCCGGCGTGAGGTGTTCGGAGCTGATCTCCAGCATAGCCACGGGGATTGAGGACGGGGCAAGACGCATGACCATGGGCGGGGAAATATCGGGCGGCAGCGCTTTGACCACATTTTGGGCGATGCCCACGATATCCGCTTCGGCCCGTCCGACGTCGACTCCGTCTTGAAGCGAAATATTGGTAATGCTGCTGCCGAAATAGGAGTGGCTATGAATGTACTTGATCCCTTCCACTGTCGAGGTGAGGAACCGTTCGAAGAGATACGTGATGCGGCCCTCCACCTGTTGGGGCAACAGACCGGAATAGATCCACACCACGGAGGTGACGGGAATCGTAATATTCGGGAAAACGTCGGTCGGCATGTGGAGCACCGTGAGGCCTCCCAGCAGGACGATGAGGATGGACATCACGACGAAGGTATAGGGTCTGCGGAGTGCGATGAGGACGATGGCGTTCATGTCGCAAACCTCTGATGGCGATGGCTATGCTCATCGCTGAGTCGCTCCTGATCGAGTCAGCAGTTGAGTCTGCCGGGTCACATCTGCTCACTCCTCTTCCGCCTATTCAAAGGAGCATGAATGGTGCCGAGCCCTGGGCGGCGTCATCCTGCAACCTGGCAGCGCCGTCACCGGAGTGGAGGGCATGGATCTGAGAGTTGTTTCTTACAACCGTGCGAGAGAGCACCGAGCGGATGGTGCGAAAGTTCACGATTTCATTCCAGGCTTCGTCCAGAAGTGAGGCGGGTCTGTCGCGATGATTATTCAACAGTCGCTGGTCGAGGCCGCACAACCTACGGGTCAGGAACGACAGGCCGACTCTGTGGTGCCGATTTTGCAGTCGCAGCTGTGAGAAGCGCCGAGCCTCGGTTCACAGAAGGAGAGGATATTATGGCCGGACTACCCCTGGTAATGCTGGTGACGGCGGTGTTCAACCTGATCGTTGGGATGGGGGCGATCAAGAGTACTGCCCAAGCCGAGTCCCTGGCGATCGCGGCGACCCCGAGCCTCAAATCGGCATTCCGAGAAATCGTCCCCATGTTCGAGAGCGAGTACGGGGTGAACGTGCATGTCGAGTATGGGCCCTCGCAGATCCTGCGTCGACAGATCGAGCAGGGGGCGCCGGTCGATGTGTTTTTTCCCGGAGCGGTGGATGAGCTTGAGATCCTGCATCGCAAGGGATTGACGCTCAGCGGCGTGCCACGTGTCTATGCACAAACCTCCCTGGTGTTGGTCATGTCTTTCTCTTCACGGGCGCTCGCCGTCTCATTGCACGATGAGCATGCGGATCGCACGACTCGACTCGTTCTCGGTGATCCGCAGACGTCGGCCTTGGGCACGATCACAAGTCGGGCGCTGACGATGCTCGATCCGGGATTCAAGCAGCGCTTCAAGACGATCTATGCCCGGCAAAGCGACGAGGTGATGAACGCGGTGCAAGATGGGGGGGCCGATGTGGGGATTGTGTTTCGGGTCGACGCCATCGGAAACGGCCACGTGCGGATCATCGACGAGACGCCGGCGGGCGCGCGCATCACCGTCCGATTCGGAGAGGCGGTCGTCTGGACCTGCCGCGATGAGTCACGCGCCGCTGCTGAGCAGTTTTCCGATTTCTTCACGAGTCCCCGGATTCAAAAGCTCTTGCTCAAATATGGATTCGAACCGGTGGCACCATTCAAATCAGGGGCTGTCCGGTGACGTCTCACCCAGAAAGACGGCCACGCAGAATAGGGGCTTCGGCGGTCTTCGAGGAAAGAAGTGGGCTCACGAGGTAGTCGAGGTTAAGCGAAACGCAGCAAACCGCCCTCCGCGTTCTTGGGCTCGGGGGACCCTGGGGGGCTCTAACCGCAGAGTACGTTTTCATGTCCTCAAGAGCGTTGAGCGATTGTCGTGTCACCCCCAAAGGTTAAAGGCTCACCCGCTCATCAGTGGGATTCTTGTCTCGTGGCCATGCCGTGGCGGTGCCACAGCCTCAGGTGAGGGGCTCCGCGCAGCGTCTGAGGCGATCCATGATCGCCATTCCAAGGCCTCGTTCGTCACAAGGCTCGGCATAGAGGCGATCGAATCCCTGCGCGTCCAGCCGCCGCAGCGCCGCAAATAAATGTTGTGCCGCTTCGCGAAGATCGCCGGATGGGGAGAGCACCTCGATCGCGCAGTATCTCTGCTCCCCGTGGCGTGGCGCCGTCATGGCCAGCAATCCTGCCCGTTCACCGAGAGGCCTCACGGATCGGACTGTATGCCCCGTCAGGATGGTCAGAGGTGTGTGTGTGGCATAGTGACGAGCGAGCCGTCCAGGCACGGCCATCGTCAGGCTTTCGCGGGCTCGCACGACCGGGCCGACGACCTTGCTGATCTCCTCGAGCGTGATGCTGCCCGGTCGAAGGAGTTCGGGCCGGCTTCCGATCATCGACGCGATGGTGGATTCCACACCAAGCTGGCAGGGGCCCCCATCGAGGATCAGATCAACTCGCTCACCGAGCCCATCCGCCACATGTTGTGCGCATGTCGGACTGACGTAGCCGAAAGGGTTGGCGCTCGGCGCGGCGATCGGGACGGCTGCTTCCCGGATCAACTCTTGCGCCACAGGATGAGACGGCATCCGAACGGCGATGGTGGGAAGCCCTGCCGTGACGAGATCGGGGACTCGCGCGCGCTTCGGCAGGAGCAGAGTCAACGGACCAGGCCAAAACCGCTCCATCAATCGGTGGTCGCTGAGGCTGATTGTCTGTGTCAGGCCGTCGAGAGCCGCCTTCTCCGCTACGTGCACGATGAGGGGATCAAACGAGGGCCGTTGCTTGGCCTCGAAGACACGCGCCACAGCCTCGGGATTCAGCGCGTCACACCCGAGCCCATACACCGTTTCGGTCGGGAAGGCGACAAGGCCACCCTTCCGGATCACCTCTGCGGCCAGCGTTATCGACTCCTTCCTTGCTGCGGGGATTATCCTCCCTGTCCGAATCATCGTCGTCTTGGTATGTCACGTTCGCTTCGAAGGGAAGGCCGAGGTGCCCGTCGCCGCACATCAGCCCCACGAGCCACGGCATCATTCGCAATCCAGATGGCTTGGTCACAACCTCGATGCATGCCTTGGGATGACGAGTAGCCAGAGCACCGATGCTCCCGGAGAGTCAACAGATCTGCGAGGCGTTCGAGCCCGTGTGCTGACTCGCACTGGCTGACGTCTCTTTCGTCTTCAATCAGGTCTGTTGTGCTTCCAATAATCCCTGTCCGGCAGACCTCTGGCCTCAATGGTGAACTGCCCGGCTTCCACGCTCAACCATTGTGTTTGAGTACAGCAGGTGTCGTTCGGGAGGATGTCCCAGGAACCGCGCCGGATGACAAGCGGTCCGGTCGCGAGATTGTCAAAAAACTCGCCCTTCTTTCCGACGCCATAGAGATTGCGATGGGGTACCCGTACGACGATTTCGGTGTCGCCCCAGGACTCAACCAGCGCGGCGATCCCGTTGAACAACACTTCCGTGCGCGACACATTCGACACCACTGCATCGGCTTCCGCTTCATTGAGGGTCACATCTCCGCGCTTATACACTTTTTGATTGATCCCCAGATGCGTGTGTTCCGCGGTCTTCAGGAACGAACCAAACCCCCGGCCTTTGATGGTGACCACCTCATCTAAGCCGGCCGACGTCGGTTGATACGACTCGATCACCGGCGTCACAAGTGAAAACTCTCCCGCCTCCGTCGCCACGCTACCCTGTTCAAGACAGCAGGACCCGTCGGGATTCGGCTTGTTCCCATTTCGATACACCACGACTTTCCCGCTCTTTGCGCTGAAGGGCACCCAGGCATCAATCCGATCGTCGTGCCAGCGGTAGATCACGGCCGGCACGCCACCGATCTCGACCCGGTTCTCGCCTGTATTGAAATCCATGAAGTTGTATGGAGTCGCGCCGTTCTCCGAGTAGAACCCGAAATGCTCGCCGTTGATGCGAAGCAACGTGCCGATTGGTGCGCTGGCCGGAGCGATGTTCGTGACCCTGGGAGCATGAACGGTGAAGTGGGCCACCGTCCGCTCGCGTCCCCGGCTCTTGATCGTCACGGGGCCAGACTTCGCGCCCAGGGGCACATGGACGACAATCACATCATCTTTCCATTGGGCGATTGTGGCCGGCTGCCCTGCGATGAGCACAGCGTCGTTCGTCCGCCTGTCGGCGCCAAACCCCTGCCCGAATAGCACCACCTTCGTCCCAACCGGCCCGCTCAGAGGATCGACGCGGACAGTCGGGATCAACGAGAGTGAAACCGCATTGCTGAACACGTATTCGGCTGGTCTGCAGCAGGACCCGTCCGGGAGCGGATCGGAAGAGGCTAATCGAACGACGACATCACCGGAGACGGCGTTTGATGGGATCTCGACTTCAATACGGTCGTGGGTCCATTGCTGCGGGCGCACTACGCCGCCGCCGATCATCACATCATTCACTCCAAACATGGTATTCGGATCGCGCCCGCCCGCGGTCTCGCCGAAGTGTTCACCGAGAATCGTCAGGATGGCGCCGTGTTCAGCCTCTCTCGGGCTGACGGAGGAGATATGCGGCGTGACTACGGTGAAGGTCCCGGCAGAGAGCTTCTTTTTGCCGACGAGCATTTCGATCGGACCAGTTGTCGCTGTGAATGGCACCTTCACCTCGACCAGATCAGATTCCCAGCGCTGAATCAGCGCCGGCACTCCGGCGAAGGTGACTCTATTGAACGTCGCGGACTTGAATGAGCCCAGCCCCTTTCCCCGCAAGACGACCGTCGCGCCGGGAGGGGCATGATCGGGTTTGGGTATGATCTGTTGCGCGAATACATCAAGGTCCGGTAGGAAGCCGGCAAATCCAAGCGTGATGCACATAGCCATCAGGCCCCACGATCTGCGGGGGAGACTCATTGATCGACTCATAGGAACTCCTCGGTAGTGGTACGTGTTGTAACTCATCTTTTCCCATTTCAAGCCAGCACACGTTGTTGCTCCGGTGGTCAACTATCCGCAACCCCCCGGTGATGTGAACAGATCGATAAGCCCGGACGCCCGTTTTGCGTTGGCATTGCGCGGGAGCTCCGAAACTGACGAGTCGTCCGTTGGACGAGTTCGCATGATGCAGGCGGTTTCAAGTTCGCCAAGAAAGTCTGCGACCTCCTTATTGGAAGAGAAGGACAAGGCCCAGTATGGGGGAAGCTTTTTCAACTCGGTGTCCGGCATATACACCTCGTTCACGTATGCCGCAGCCTAGTAGACCGCTTTGCCCTCGCCCGCCACGTTGCCGACAGTCGCTGTTAGTACCCCCGTCCTGCCCCCTGCGTGGTCGTTGGTCGTAATCTTCTCCACGCTTAGCGTGATGGATGGGGTATCGACCAGGAAATTCTCCCTTATCGCAGAAGGCAGCGCACCATGTAGTCAATTGACGGTTGATGCGGTCCTCGCGGTCCCGAGTGTCCGGTCACACCGGGAGGCCATCGTTTCCCGAAAGGGCCACTCGTCTGGTTTGCCAGACCAGGCTTTCGTTTTCGCCCTAGGTATCCGAGTCCGGAATCGACGCAAGCCACTGCGTCAATCCTGTGAGCGATTCTGTTGACTCTCCATACATGATCCCTTTCACAACCGAACGCATGTCGCCGTCCGGTTCATGGTGACTGACGGACCGCCATACCGAAGGTCCGGGGGACTCTGTCCCTCAATGCAAATGTGGGAGCTAGGGCCCTTTCCGTTCCCGAAGCGCGAGTTGTCCCTGACGGGCTAGGTCGATCGACATCCCCAACACGCGGGCCGCTTCCTGCGGCGCGTGGAAGCCGGTGGAGTTTTCCGCCTCGACGAAATCCAACAGGAATTGGGCTTGGCGCTGAAATGCCTGCGCGGCGGAGACGTCGGCGCCTGTCTCTCCGCGTTGGCGCGCTCCCTTGAGGTCGCTGATCAAGGCTACCACTGCGTCCATGGCTCGATTTCTCAGCTCGAACGTCCGGTGCTGGACGGTCTCGACCCGCGTTTTGAGTTCAGCCTCCGGCCATTTGTGGCACGTTTGACAGGCGCGGTTGATGTTGAGGAGCGGGCTACGCACGTGGTGATCGCTGACCTTCATCGCGCCTTCACGCTTGTACGGCATATGGCAGTCGGCGCAGGACACACCCGAGCGTGCGTGAATCCCCTGGCTCCACAGTTCGAATTCCGGATGCTGAGCCTTGAGCGTCGGCGCGCCAGTGTCGGCGTGGGTCCAGTCCTTGAACTGGGTTTCTTCGTAGTGCTTGAGCATCTCATCGGCGCGCAGACCGTTTGCCCAGGGAAACGTCAACCGCTTCTCTGGCCCCTTAAAGTAATACTCCACATGGCACTGGCCGCAGACAAACGCGCGCATCTCTTGGCGGGTAGCCATAGTATTGGGGTCGTAGTTCTTGATGCCGTCGCGAGCCTTGAGCGCTCGTAGCCCTTCGATAAAGGCCGGTCTGGTGATGCGAAGCTGCATGCTGTCCGGCGCATGGCAGTCGAGGCAGGTCACTGGATGAGCAACAAGCTTTCTCGCCTCGCCGTACGGCATCTGGTTCATCTTGTCGAACCCCTTCATCAAATCGCCTTCTCCGAGCGCCATCATCGGCGCATAGGCGGAGGCATGACATTGGAGGCAGGTGCCCGGCTGCGGCACGATAGCCTGTCGTCCGGTATAGGCCTGATCCTCCAACATGAAGGCATGGCCGCGCTCCTCGCGAAAATCATGGGCGAACGCATAGCCGGACCACAGGGTTTTTAGTCGCGGGTCTTCTTCGATCTTCGACTGGGCAACCACCGAGCGGGGATCGGCCTCGGTGGGGGTTCGGGGCACCGCTTCGCTGCCGCCGAAGCGCGTGCGCACTTGATCGACAGTCCGACGGTACGCGTCGAATTGAAACGGAAAGTTCTTGCCCCACTCTCCCGGGTCTTCGGTCCGATCGGTTAATTCGACGACGCGGACGAATATCTTCTGAGCCTCCTGCTGGCGTTGGAAAATGTTCACTAGGAGCGCGGCCATGGCAAAGACGACCCCTGCCACAGCTAGTACAAGCAATACAAGCTTCGGCGATATTCGGTCCTTCTTATTCATAGCCACACTCCTCTTTACTGGTGCCCGACATTCCGATGACAGCGGACACAGGACAGCTGTCCCGCTCGCTCATCGGACACTTGGATGGCCTGCACAATTTCCGCGTGACACTTCAGGCAGGCCTGATCGGCGATGGCCCGCATGTGCGGCTTGATCTGAATCTCGTCCGGAAAGCGTCCCGTGGTAAAAGCCACGGCATGTAGGAGCCCGTTAAATGCTTTCGATGTATATTTAGGTAACAGCCCCTCCGGCGTGTGACAATCGTTACAGACCGCGACCATCCGATGACTCGATTTGACCCACCCGTCATACTGTGGATTCATCACGTGACAGTTGACACAGGCCTTGGGATCATCGGTGAGGTACGACGCGCCTCGGGCGTATACGAAGGTGTACAGTCCGATCCCCACGACACAACCAAGCGCGGCGGCGAGGAACCCTCCGGCGGCCCCCGACGAAGTCTGTTGAGAGAAACGAGTCATGCGGCCACCGTACGTCCCCATTCCGAAACATGTTCTTCCGCAACACCGGCGCGGATGCTGACCTGTCAGGCCGGGTCAGCGTGTCCCTTGATGCCGTCGAGTCCTTACCCATCGACCCGGAGCATGGCGAGGTCCTCGGAGTGCTTATCGGTGTCGCACAAGATATAGACATCTTGGTCTTGGAGGGCGTGAAGATGTTGCAGGGGATCCTCCCGTCACATGCCGTATTCAATACGCTGCGGGACGCGACAATGGCCGATTGGAAACCAGGTCCAACACATGCAGGCTGTCAAAGTTTGCGGCGGTCCGCCCGTATGTGACCAGTCCGACCAACCCATCCTCCGGAAGCAGCGCATCGTCGACGGCCGCGACTTGTGCGCCGTCGACAAACACGCCTAGCCGTCCGCGATCAAGATGAATGAAGTTGATCCGCTGGACGCGCAAGCTGTGCCAGGGGCGCTGAGTCAGCTTAACGGTAGTTTGCCCCAAAATCGTCGCGCGGCCCTCAAGCACGCGCCTCGTGGTCAACAGGCCGGTTGAGGCATTGAGCGTGACGGCATAAAAATTCCGGTTGTCGCGGGCGGCCAACGCGATTCCGGCCTCTCCGCCGCCGTTCGCCGACAGATCCTGAATCTGCACGACGATGTCCGGGTAGGTGGTACGGACCCGGTCTGCCAGCAGCAGATGCGCGCACTCGCCTGTCTCGCAAGGGCGATCCTGAACGACCACTTTGCCTCGCGTGGGGGACTGATCGTCGGAAATGACCCGCCAGCCGGATGGCTCCGCTCCAGGGGTGCTCACGGTCACGAATCCCACAGGCAGCGCATTGGGCGCATCCTGGTCGAAGTTCCACTGCCAGACGATATCTTGCGGCGGTGGTTCGGCATGGATTTCCACGTTGCTCACGTCCGATGCGCGGACCGTCCTGGGTAACGTGACCTGGCCGCCGGCCGGCACTAGGGCCTTCACGACATCGTTCCCGATGAGGTAAGGCCAGACGCCTGCCGCTCCGGAGATACGATCATGCCACGTTTTCGCGATGTGCAATTGCTCCTGCAGATGCGCTGGTTCGCGAGGCACACGCAAGGCTTCAACCAGAACCAGCGCATAGGCGGCCATGAGCTTGTCGACGGGTTCCTTCACCTCCTGGATGGCTTGCTCCGCTTCCTGCCGGGCTTGCTCCAGCCAGGGATGTTCATAGCGTCGTTCCCAGGACAACCATTGAATCCGGTCCCAGGCGACATCGGACAGGAGCCGGCCGCGTAACGGGTCTCCCGGGGCGGTGCCCATCAGGAGGCCCTCATGCACCGCGAGCGCGGCCCTTGGATCGTTGTTCCATCGATAGAGGACGCCGAGCTGCCGGTGCTCTTCATGAGCTGTCTGTCCACCGGCCGTCACCCGTTCAAAGGATTCAATCGCCTGATAAAAGGCCTCCGCCGCTGCTGAGTGCCCCATAGCGACGTCGGTGAGTTCCTGCCGCCAGGTCTGAGCCTGAAGATTCCAGTACAGTTCGGCCAATCTCGCCGCCACTGCCTCACCTGACACCGAGATTCCACTCTTGAGCAGCCCCTCTCGGAGAAAGGTCTGGAGCCGATCGTAAGCAATGAGCCTGTGCAGGGCAGGATCGGCTTGATCGATCAGCGTGAGTCGGGTCAGCAGGCTCGTTCGCTCCGGAGAACTCGACATCTGCTTTGCGCGGACCAGCGCGGCGACAAAGGCTTGGTTCGCGTCCTTTCTGTCCCACCAGCGGACGGAACCCAGGACCAATCCGCCTGCTCCCAAACGATTCTTCACCGCATCATTGTGTCGTCCGCCGGGATCGGCTGTCTGCGGAAGACGCCCGTAATGAATGCCGACCTGAACCGGCGCACCGGGAAGGGCCTCGTTTACGACGGCGTGATCGATTGGATAGCCCAGCGTTCGTAACCCTGAAACCACCACAAAACGGACCGTCACTTCCCGGACAGGCCCGTACCGCCGCAAAACGCTGCTGGCCCACCAGATCTCTCCCGGGCGAAGCGCGAGAGGAGCCGTCAAAGGATCCACGTAGGTTACCCGAACCGTGACGGTCTGGCCGGAAACCTTTACTGGTTCGAGTCCGGTGAGATTCCGGAGGGCGAATGGCCTGACGGGCGAGACGTCCAGGACCTCGAGCCCTGGCCCCGGTCCCACGTCTGTACCCAGTACTGCAGGAGAAATCAGCACGGCCGGCATATAGTCCTTCCAGTACTCTGCATGGCGGTGGGTTTCGGACAGCAAGCCGAAACCGACGCCGCGCCCCACTGCCTCGAATATGCCGGTTTCCGGCTGATCCTGGACCAGTTCACGATGGACCTTCAGCGTGTCGTCCCAGCAGGCCCTATCGGTTTGTTCGGATACGCCTCGTGCCCGCCTGAGCGTCAAGCAACCCAGGTCGAGGGCAGCCCATTCCTCCACTCGGCCACCGGCCAGCGCCGCGCCATATTGCAACACAATGCGACTCGCGCGCTCGATCCCAGCCGTAGCCGGTTTGGGCACGGCGGCAGCAGAGGAGTCGTGAGCCATTGTCGGCCCGGCCAGGGCGAGCAGCACCAATATTCCCTTCGTGAGACGATTGTACGTTCCCATAGTGCCTCTCTGTTCGTTCTTCATGGAGCGACGGGATAGTCCGGCTCTCCACCATGCGGATAGGTCCGTTTGCATTTGACGACTAAGGTTCGTGTGCCTCGTCCTTCCACGCATTGATTGAGCGATCGCGCATACTGCAGCGTGCCTTCCGCCGTGATCTCAAAGGGAAAGTCGAAGGTGAAGCTGACGAACTTGTACGTCCCTGGCTTTAATTGCACATCGCGCGATTCAGATGTCCGATACGCATCGGACGTTTCCGGATCGTAGGTCCATATTGAAGGCGTTACTCCCGGTACCTGCCACCAGCTCGGAGACACCAACGACGTCGCATCAATGGTGATGGAATAGAGCTTCGCCTGCATTTCGCGTGGCTCTGCCATCGCAACAGAGCCTGGCCACGGGATCCAAGCGACAAAGCCGCAGACGAGGATTGCGCGCCGGAGTTGCGAAGTGACACGCGGTCTGTGCTGGGAAAAGATCATGGCTTCACCGTTCCTTTGTCGAAATAGCCGAGATGGGGCCGGTGTCGCGAAAGATCTCTTCTACTGCGCGACTCTCCCACTCGGTATGTGTCGTCAGCCGAAACGCTCGCAGTACCGTTGCACCGGTATCCACAATGGAAACCGGTTGCTGGATCATGTGGCCTGCTTTGATCCCAACTCCGGAGGCGATCCAGGGGACAAGCGATGAGGCCGCTGTGGAAGGTCCCTGTGCCGTGCCTGTACCGCTTAATGCCGTGACAAAGACCGTCGTGCTTTTCAGGAGGCCATGCTCTCGATACATCTCCAGCACGGCCCCTATGGCGTGGTCCACCGTACGCAACGCTGTGCGATAGTTGTTCGAATCCCAGCCCTGGATCGACGCGGCGCGCGCCCCCTCCGGCAAGTGCACGATCAAAAAGTGCGGCAAGGATAGAATGGCGTGGCCGTATCCATGGCCGCTTGATGCCTTGCGAAGGTATTGCCTGATATAGGACACGAGCCGCTCCGGACTGCACTCCGGCCTCAGAGGTCCGCATAGCTGATAATCCGTATAGGGTTCGGGTTTCGCCAGCTGATACAACGATTCGTCCATGAAGAAGATGGCGCTGTCCCGCCCGCCACTGAGGTCGAGATAATCGAAGACGGTCGGAGGCCTGGGATACCCTCGGCTGAACTCAAACGCGTCCCATGTGATGCCGTGTTTCTCTACCGGCAGCCCCGTGAACAAAGAAGCCATCGCCGGTAGCCGGAGCCGAGGCGTGACGGTTGTGGCCGACCACGTGACCGATCCAGTTTTTACAAGGCGATCCAACACCGGCATCGGCCCCGCTTTGAGTGCCTGCCGGTCGATTCCTTCCAACACAAACAGAATTACATGTTCTGGAACTGTCTGTTCGGACGATGGCGAGCTTGTCTCCGAAACGGCATGAGCCATTTGCGATGGGACGGACAGGCCAGTCAGAAGCAGGACCATGACCATAGACGACATTTTCATGAGTCACACAGCCTCTCCAGTTGTTTGCTGAGCACACTGCAAGTAAAGTTCCACGCCTGCGGGGCAGGACTCCGAATGCGGAGCACGGGCTAACTCGGCACAGCGGCTCATGAATCTGCAATGCATCGCTCATCCAGATGGCGGAGCGATAGAGGTCCTCTTGTTTGCCGTCAATGGCACCGTGTGTATATGCACAGAGCGCACACCGATCGTGCAGACCCGCACCACGTACTGATTCGGGCGGCGTCTGATTTGTCGAGTGAATCGGTTGGTTCGTTTGTCTCGCGTAGGTCAGGATTGCCCTTCCAGGCAATCATTTCAGGCGTGAACAGGTGAAGCGGTCTTGGATGACTAAATGGGGACAGGTGAAGCGGAGTGCAGAGATAAGGGGCGGCTGCATAGTCTTGAAAAGTCAAAAGGGGCGGCGGCCGCTCGGTTGAGTGGTGGGGAGGTTGTGGTGCTCCTTGATCAGTCTCGACATCTGTTCCAATGAGTTCGTCATGCAGAGCCAGGGCGACCAATCGTCGAAGAAAGGTCTCTGTCCTGGTTAAGAGTTGTCTGAGAAGGAGAGCACCATCAGCGGTAGACGCGAAGTATGAGGCAATGGATACATTAACAGGGACGATCGACCTGCCCAGACGCGCCCTCCAACGCTTCGTGCTGCATTGATTCATCGTGCCGGATCAGCTTGCGTCCGGACAGCATACGCAGGCCCACATAAAACACCGGTGTCAGAAACAAGCCGAACAGGGTCACGCCGATCATGCCGGCGAACACGGTGACGCCTGTGGCCGAACGCACCTCCGCGCCGGCCCCGTGAGAGAGCACGAGCGGGATCGTGCCCGCAATGAAGGCGACCGACGTCATCACGATTGGGCGTAACCGCAGGCGGCAGGCTTCGAGTGCCGCCTCGACGATGCCCTTCCCTTGCAACTCCAACTCGCGCGCGAATTCGACGATCAGAATCGCGTTCTTGCACGCCAACCCCATCAAGACAACCAAACCGACCTGCACGAACGTATTGTTGTCGCCGCCGGTGAGTTTCACGCCCGCGAGCGCGCAGAGCATGCACATCGGCACGATCAGGATGACCGCCAGCGGCAAGGTCCACGATTCGTAGAGGGCGGCGAGGACAAGAAAGGCCAGCAAGATGGCCACGGGAAAGACCAGCAGCGCCGCCTTTCCTTGTGACGCTTCCTGAAAGCTCAAATCGGTCCATTCGATGGTCATGCCGTTCGGTAGTACCTTGCCGGCGATGTCGCGAATCGTGTCCATCGCCTGTGCCGACGAGAACTTGGTGGGATCGGCCTCTCCCATGAAATCCGCGGCAGGATAGCCGTTGTAGCGCAGCACGGGATCAGGCCCATACGTTTGGCTGAATTTCACCATTGAACCGATCGGGACCATTTCGCCGCGGTCATTCCGCGTTTTAAGATTCGCGATGTCCTCGACCTTTCCGCGAAAATCGCCGTCGGCTTGCGCATACACGCGCCAGGTGCGGCCGAACAAATTGAAGTCATTGACGTAGGCCGAACCAAGGTAGATCTGCATGGTGGCGAACAGATCCGTCAATGCAATGCCCTGTGTCTTAGTCTTGACGCGGTCCACCTCGGCGTCGAGCTGCGGCACATTGGCCTGATAACCGGAAATCGGGTAGCCCATTCCCGGCGTTTGCATGACGGCTCCCTGCAGGCTGCCGACCGCATTTTGCAGCGCCCCGAAGCCGAGTCCGGCCCGGTCTTCCACGAAGAGCCCATACCCCGCGCCGTTGCCGAGACCGAGAATCGGCGGCGGCATCAACACGAAGGTGATGCCTTCCTTGATGGCGGAGATCTTGTGATTCATCTCCTCGCTGATTTCCTTGGCGCTGCGGTGGCGTTCGTCGAACGGCTTCAAGATGAGAAAGGCGATGCCGTAGTTTGGCGTGTTCGTAAACTGCAGCGGATTCAGGCCTGTCATGGCCACCACGTGGGCGATGCCGTCCACGGTCTTACTGATCGCGACGACTTGCCGCAGCACCGCATCCGTGCGGTCAAGCGAGGCGCCCTCCGGCAGTTTCACCCCGGCCATCAGATACAACTTGTCCTGGGTGGGAATGAAGCCGCGAGGCACCGCTTGGAAAAGCATGCCTGTGACGACCAACAGCAGGGCATACAGGGCAAAGACAGAACCGCGATGTTTCAACGTACGCGAGACGGTACCCTGATACCCGCTGGAACCGGCTTTGAAAAAGCGATTAAAGGACCGGAATACCCAGCCGAAGAGACGTTCGATCAATCGCGAAAGGGCATCCTTCGGTGTGTCGTGGCTTTTGAGGAGTTTCGCGGCCAGGGCCGGCGAAAGGGTCAGTGAATTGATGGCCGAGATGACGGTCGAAATGGCAATCGTCACGGCAAATTGTTTGTAGAACTGGCCGGTCACGCCGCTCAGGAAGGCCATTGGCACGAACACGGCACACAACACGAGCGCGATCGCGACGATCGGGCCCGAGACTTCCTGCATCGCTTGGTGTGCCGCCTGGAGCGGCGTGCGGCCCTCTTCGATGTTGCGTTCGACGTTTTCCACCACCACGATTGCGTCGTCCACCACGATGCCGATCGCGAGGACGAGGCCGAAGAGAGTGAGGGTATTGATCGAAAAACCAAAGAGATACAGCGCGGCAAAGGTGCCGACTACCGAAACAGGCACGGCGATCAGCGGAATGATCGAGGCGCGCCACGTTTGCAGGAAGAGAATGACCACCAGCACGACCAGCAGAATCGCTTCCATCAACGTCTGGACGACGGCCTGGATGGAATCACGCACGAACACTGTGGTGTCGTAGTCCGAGCGGTAGGTGAGGCCGGGGGGAAAGCGTGTCTTGAGTTCTTCCATTTTGGCGATCACGGCATCGCGGACGGTCAGCGCGTTTGCGCCGGGAGCCTGGAAGATGCCGATGGGCGGCGCATCTTGATTATCGAGTTGTCCTCGCAAGGTATAGTCGTTGGCGCCAAGTTCGATACGCGCCACGTCCGAAAGGCGGACGACTTCCCCGCCTGCGCCGATTTTCAACACGACATTGCCGAACTCCTGAGCCGTGCGCAGTCGTCCTTGGGCATTGATGGAAATGAGAAAGTCGGTGTCTTTGGCGATCGGTTCCGCGCCGAGCTGCCCGGCCGAGACTTGGATGTTTTGCTCCCGCACGGCCGCGACGACGTCGCTGGCGGTCATCCCGCGCGAGGCGATCTTGTCGGGGTTGAGCCAGATGCGCATCGCATAGTCGCCGCTGCCGAAAATCTGCACCTGGCCGACACCGGGCAGGCGCGCCAGTTCATCTTTGATTTTGATGTTGGCGTAGTTGCGCAGGTAGAGCGCGTCGTATTTGCCCTCCGGTGACAGGAGCTGCACCATCACCAAGAAGGTGGGCGACTGTTTCTGCGTCGTGACGCCTAGGCTCACCACTTCGGACGGCAGCCGTGAAAGCGCCTGGCTGACACGGTTCTGCACCTGCACTTGGGCCGCATCCGGATCGGTGCCGGGACGGAAGGTGATGGTCATCTGCAACACGCCGTCGGAACCGGCGACCGACTTCATATACATCATGTTCTCGACGCCGTTGATTTGCTCTTCCAGGGGCGTCGACACGGTTTCGGCGATCACCTTGGGGTTGGCGCCCGGATAGATCGCGCGCACGATGACAGCCGGTGGGACGACTTCGGGGTATTCGCTGATCGGAAGAATGGGAATGGCGATCAACCCGGCGGCGAAGATCACAATCGACAGCACCGCGGCGAAGATTGGCCGATCGATGAAAAATTTGGAAAAGTCCATGGCCGGCGCTCCCTACTTCCCGGCCAAGGCTTGGGGAGCGGCTGGCGCCGAGGGCTTGTCCATTGGCACTTCCGCTGGTGCGACCGGCATGCCGGGGTAGAAAACTTTTTGCAGGCCGACCACAACAATACGGTCATCCGGCGCGAGACCGGATTGCACCACGCGCAACCCGTCGACCATGCCTCCCAGCACGACATCTTTGCGTTGCGCCTTTCCCTCTTTGTCGACCGCATACACATATTTGCGATCCTGGTCGGTGAGAATGGCCTTGTCGTCGACCAAGAGGGCCTGGGCCTTCTGGCCGCTGACGAATCGCACTCGTGCGAAGAGGCCTGGGGTAAAGATGCGGTCGGGATTGGGCAACACGGCGCGGGCGCGCACGGTGCCGAGGGTGGGATTCACCTGGGTGTCGAGAAAATCGACCCTGCCGCTATGTGGATAGCCGGTTTCGTTGGCGAGGCCGACGTGGACGGCATTGTCCTGCGCGCTGCGCTCGTTCTTGCGTTCCTGCTCTCTGTAGCGCAAGTAGCTGTCTTCGTCGGCATCAAAATAGACGTACATCGGGTCTTGCGATACCACCGTCGTCAGCAGGGTGTCGTCGGCGGTTGCGAGATTGCCGACGGTCACCAATGCCCGGCTTGCCCGTCCAGAGACCGGGGCTCGTACCTCGGTGAAGGACAGGTTGAGCTTGGCGGTGGCCACCGCAGCCTCGGCAGCGTGGACGTCCGCCGCGCTTTGCGCCTGCGCGGCACGCCGCAAGTCGAGTTCTTCGTGCGAGATCGCGTTATCGGTGATCAAGGCCTGGGCGCGCTTGTTGCGGATGGTCTCCAACTGTTGCGCCACGCGCGCCCGTGCCAGTTGGGCCTGAGCATTTTCCAAGGCAGCGCGGTAGGGACGGGGGTCGATCAGGAACATCAGATCGCCCTGTTTCACATCCTGGCCTTCCTTGTAGGCGACTTTCTGCACGTAGCCGCTGGCGCGTGGTCGTAACTCGACCGTGTCGATGGCGCTGATGCGGCCCGTATATTCGTCCCATTGTTGCACCGGCTTGGAGATCACCTGTGCGACCCCGACCTCAGGGGGCGGAGGCGCCTGACCGCCGCTGCTGGCCTGTTCGTTGTTGCAGCCCGCCGCCGCCAGCAGCACTGCCAGCAGGCATGACGTATATCGGATAGAGCGCATGATGTACCTGTTGGAATATCGATGGTGAACGATGACTGTCAGCGTAAGAATTCATCGGGTGTTGTGCCTCACCCCTTGTCGTGCAGTATCCGGCACGCTTCGAAACATAGTCAATATATGAATGATGCAGTTATGAATAATTTAGGATTGAAAGGTGTCGCGTTGTTGAAGTACCGTGTCTGTACGATGAAACGTGTCACAGTTGCCCCGCGAGTCAGGGCTAAGAAAGCGGCTTGCGTCTCGCCGTGTATCTCCACGTTGCCCCGGCACCGGTTGGTTGAGCTCTTATGGAGCTTTGCCCCGGCCTATCAGCGGTGGTCGGAATCGCTCTTGGTGGAGAAAGGGTTGTCTCCGCAGCGGTTACGCATTCTCGGCTTGATTCATGAACGCGGGCCTAGGATCATGAGCGACCTGAAGAAGGAGCTTGGCGTCACGGCGACGAACGTGACGGCGCTGGTCGATTCGCTGGAGAAAGACGGACTGGTCGTGCGGAGGCGACATCCCACGGATCGCCGGGCCACCGTCATCGAACTCTCGGACAACGTCATGACCGAGCTCTCGCCCCGTTGTACGGAATACAAAGAGCAGGTGGCGGAACTGTTTTCAGAACTGAGCGAGCAGGAATGCAAGGCGTTCGTCAAAACGCTGGAGAAGCTCTGGAGTCGGTTGCAGGGGTAGAGGACAGTCGTAGGAAAGGTCTTTTGCAGACGCCTCGGCAGCTTTCAGGACGGTTCGCGGTAGCTTCGGCTGGGCCACTTGGACTCAGCTTTGCGGTACGGGCGGGCCGGCGGTTTGCGTATCACGAGGCGCTTGAAGAGGATTGCCAGGGTCGCGAGCGACAAGGCTGTGAACAGACGAGCGAGCATGTCTCACGATATCGCCCTGCGACGAGAGTGTCAAACACACGTTGGTTCAGACTGTTGGTGATCAAACAGTGGGAACGTAGAATCCTGCACTTGTGAGAAGTTGGTGTTGCCAGGATCCGGTTCCGGCGCTGGATGGTTTCCGGAACTCCTGACCAATCTGGTGACGGGATCATCATCGAGGGAGAACCACTAGCATTTGTCCGCTCGGCTATGCGTCGAAGGAGTGATGCGAATCCCGCGGGCGTCCACATACACCCTCTTCCCCAGCTGCTGCTTGATGGCAGGGAGAATTGTTTCTTGCATCAGGCCTTGGAGCGTGACGAGCGTGGTGTCGTCAAAATAGTTCCTTGAGAATTCTAGTTCTGCTTGACACCGGCCATTGCTAAACAGAAAGCGTTTGGGGACCACTTTCAGCCTGATGTCTTGATAGCCGGCTGACTCCAGTGCCTCAATGATGGCTTCGTTCTTCGTCCGACCTGACATCGGGTCGTTCTTCTCTCAGCATATCCGTGATTTCAGTCAGGGGCGATTTGCCGATGGTTCGGTCGTCGAGTAATTGAGAGCGAGCTTGGACTTCATCGTGGGGATGTCGTCGCTCACATGTGCTGAATTGAAGGAGAGGAAGCCCATAGAGAAAGCCGGGAATCGGGTATCTGTACTGCGACCATGGTTCGAGCTGCAGCCTTAAGCCTATCGAATTCATCGTACAGCGTGTCTTCCTCTCGACGTATGCGTGTCTGTAGCAGAAAGAGGATGTTGCCGATGTCCTGTGTCGGTTGCTGGTGCGTGTCACCGTGGTGGCACTGCTCAAGAAAGCGCATCACCTCTTTCGAGACGCCTGCCATATCTTTCGCAAGGAAGTCCAACGTGCGCTTCAGGTCCGCATTGTATTCGGCAGCTTCGAACAAGACCGGGTACAAGTGCGTGTCTTCCAATTTGAAGTGCGCCACGAGGTGTGTTTTCGCCGCCCTCAGTTTCCTCTGCGCTTGCAGTTTTTCAACACCAATCCACTGCGCCGCTTCCAACAAGTTCGAGATGAATAAATGCTGTAGCTTCAGTGTCGACGTTAAATTGGTCATGAGAATTCTCACTCCCTCGTTTTGTATCTGGCCCAGCCGACGTAGGGTCCAGCGGGACTCAGTGGCCAAATGGCGATGTAGACATCGCGGTCCTGACCGTCATTCACAGAGGTCACGCCTCGCGGTTGGTTCACGGCGATGCCGGAGGATGCGGGCGCGGATTCATCTGAAGAGGGCGTCAATCTGAAGGAACGGCGGATGAGATCTGAACAGGAAATGCCGGCCAGACAGCCGGCGACAAGGACCAGGCCGGCGATCCCTACGGACCTGAGGAGTCTGAAGTCGAGTGTCATCATCGTGTCTTTGTAACCGTAGCACTGATCTGAGAAATGTCTGTAGGCATGAGTAGGATAGAGACCTGGGGAAATCCATGGGGGCGTAGGTTTTTGGCTGACAGATTTATTCCTGCGAGGTGTTTTCGGGGCCGTAACATTTGGAGGAGGATGTTGATCGATTAGCAAAGGTGGCAGGATTGCACGAATCTTTTTTCCTGCTGGGACAAGATGCTGACTGACCGTTTGTAATGCGCCTCGGGGAAAAAGGAGAAAGCCCGTGACATCAAAGAGCGGTAGGACCTCTGTTTAAGATTCTTTCGTTCTTTGGGTGGGGGCGTCCAGGTCTGTATAAGGCGAGAGAACTGTCTAAATGCCGTCACAAGGTTTTACTGTTATCGAGCTTGCCAGCATTTAGCCTTGCGATTTTTTGCATTAGGAGCCACTCTTTGCTTTTCTTCAAGTCGCGCGAGATGATGACCAGTTTGGTATTCTGCCCCAATTGGAAATCACGAAAGGCCGCATTCGTCGGTCTTTGATCAACCTTGAAGTACAGCACATACCGGCCTAGGTAAATCCGATACTAGTTTAGACCATCATACGTCTCTCGAAAGTGATCCATAAACACGGGGCCAAATTCTTCATCGATCCATTTCACAATCACCACAGAATAATCTTCTGGTGCACCAGGGGTAGCGCTCAGCAAGAGATGTCTGACTCTAGCCTCATGCGGACCTAGCTGGACTTTTTTGAATTCCGGAAATGTTGATGCGTGTACACGCCAGAGAATAGATAGTGCGAAGAGTTTCAGCGTCGGGTAGTCATAGTTCGCCAATGTCCAACCGAGCATATTTTCTGTTTGCGGAAACGGCTGGAAAGCGGGTTCACTTTTTAGAAGCAATCGAGTTCCGTAGTCGTCCAAAAGTTGAAAAGTGCGTTCGCCTTCTTCTGTGACCATAGTCTTGTCGTACAGACCGACGGGAATCTTCTTTGGGAAGACATTGGTCGCATTGGTGACTGACTTGTACGGTCCGGCATCACTCTCTCCAAGTTCGCAGAATGCTCTTGGCAGCACATGTGCCTTCACTGCCTTACCAGTCGTCCCAGTGAGCTTGCAAGTGATCATGGCGATCAGGCCAGGGAACCGAAAGAGATCTCACGGAATCCTTAATTAGGGACTAAGCTAACTTGTCCCTCTTCCCCACCACATCGAATTGCAGTCCGCTTGAGCCTTCCCCTCTGTCTGGTCTCTTGCGTCGGCCGATCCACAGATGCGTCGAGCCGTCGATCCAGCGCGCATATTGATAGGTCCTGGTGACGCGCGCGCCTTCGCGGGGAACTTCCTCCTCGAACAGCAAGAGTTCTCGGTCGGGTTCGAGGAGTCGTCCCTTTGGACGGTGCACCCCCTGAATGCCGCCCTCGCCGAATGCCGGGAGTACTCCACGCTTGAGTCGCAAGGCATTGCCGTCCTTGACCGGGAGCAACGGAATCCAATAGTCGGGTACCGTCGTGCCGAGCCTGTAGATCAATGGATCGCCTTCACTGCCGGCGGCTGGTGGGGCCGGCTGCGCCGCCAACGTCTCTTGATAGGCTTCATGACGATCCAACGGCCGACCAGCGGCGCTTTCAACGACCCGCTCGACGGCCCAGGCCACGTTGGCCATTTCATCCCTTAACAACGACACGTCCTCCACCGGCTGACTTTCCAGCAGCGGGCCCAGCACCGGCGGCAGGAAGAACAATTTCAGGGTATCGTTCGTCAGATTGAACATGCGCCAGGGCGACGTGGGGCCATCCACTTCGGTCGTGTGGGAAATGAGGAACCGTTCGCCGAACGTGTTGGTGACGACGAGCGCGCGGACCTGTGAGACGGTGCCGACGGGAAGTTCGAGCGGCAGCAGGAACCAATCGTTGCTGTATTCCAGTGCGAACTTCACGAGCAGCAATCGCGCCAGGTCCTGTGGCGCGGCCTGGACGCTCGCAAAATTCACCGCGCCGTCCTCGAATTCCCACAAGCGGGCTGAGGGCATGCCGCGAAAGGAGACCGGCGCGGGGAGAAAGGCCTCTGTCAGCGATGTGCGGCTTTCGGTAGCGCCCAGACTGTTTCCTGAACTGGTCGTGAACGAGAACCAGTCCAGTCGCCCATCCAGATATTCCGGCGCCGTCAGCACTACTTCGCTCGATGTCGTCTTGGCGGAGACACTGAGGGCGTATTCCATCCGTTCAGGAATCCAGGCGGAAGGGGCGGCGCCCTGTTGGAACAGACCGTCCAGCCAAGTCAGCCAGGCGGTGAGAGTGGCGAGCAATTTGGGGCGGTCCACCTCGGTCACCTGGTCGAACGGCGATTCGCGAAACACGTCATTCAACGTGTTCGCGGCCTGCAGCACTCTCAGGCGCGCGGCGAACCGTAGCCCATCGACGGTGCGGCCGGCCAGTACGCGGATGAATGACAGGCTTGCCGCGTCGATCTGCTTGACCTGCTCAGCAGTTGGAGCCGCCAGGACGTAGCTGCTCGCTAACCACTGGGCGCGGGTGGGGCCGAGCCGGGCCGTCTCCAGCAGCCGCAGCAGATGCCGCCCTGATTCGGCCGCCAGCCGCCAGTTGGGGCGCGAGTCGCCCGTCACTGGTTCCGCTTCAACCAGGGTTTCCAACGCCAAGGCGGCGGCTGCGTAAGGTCTTGCAGGATGCGGGCCGGAACGTGGGCCCGGTTGATAACGAGTGACGGCGGCCGTGTCCACGATCACCTGCGCGGCGGCTGGCGATCCGGCATCCGCCCCGTTGAACTCGCCGAACTGCCATTGGCGTCCCAGCATCCAGAGCGGATCGTGGATGCGCGCTTGCAACCCGTCTTGCAAGTCGGGGTTGTGGGTGCTGAGGTCGAGTCTGATTCGGGAGGGCATGGTTATGCTCCTATCGCTGGGTCGATCACGCTGGTGAAGTCGAGGCTGCCGCCGGTAAACAGCAGCGCCGGTGCCGATGGGTCCTGCTCTCCGGAACCAACCGGCTGCAACGCGCGTTTGCCGGCGCGATCCCACGTGGCCGTGCCGTCGAACAGGGTGAAGGCCATGCCGTCCACGATCCGTCCCTCGAGCCCCACGGTTGCGGCAGGCACTTCGAGACGCACCCACCGGCCTGGCGGCGGCAGGGGCCCCATGTACTGGCGACTGACCGTATTGTCGGTGCCCCATGGAATGAGGTTCTCACCCCAGTAAGCGCGATGATCCCAACTGCCGTCATGCCATTGCAACATGACCTGTCGCGGCATCCGCGCGGGATCGAGATAGATGTGGGAGAAGAGGCGGTCTCCCACGCTGACGAACAACGCGGCCTTGGCACCTTGGAAATAATGTTGGTGCATCCCGGCGGCGACCACCGATTGATGGGCGCGTGTCCCGGAGAGCGGTTCCGGTTTCATACGAATCCAGGTCCAGGTCTCGCCGTCTCCCAATGGTGTGGCGCCTTCCGGTAGTTGATCTTCCACCCAGATCAATTCATCCCCGCTGTCGGGTGCCACGGCGCGGAGTCTGGCCAAGTCCATCGTCTCCTGCAGGACGGCTTCAAGGCTGTTCAGGTCCCACGTTGCCCGCCGGTCCGCCGGAACGGCGAGCAGCAACGCCTGCGGGGGTGCGTTGTTGGGTTGATCGTAGTGAAAGGTCACACCCGTCGTTTCGTTGGGGCTCGGCACGGTCTCCACCCATTCGTCGATCAAGAGACCGGCGAAGGGTTGATCGAAACGGAGCGGTTGTGCCGAAGATATCTGCGCGACGAGGGAGAGGCGTCCGCGTGGAAACGGTTGGTCCGGTGCTGGCAGGAGGGCGACCCAGCGATCCTGCGCCTGATAGGGGAGTTGTCCGACCTGAAAACGGAGCGCGGCACTGCCAACGGTTTCGGCGTACAGCATGGCTTCGTTCAAGCGCGTCGCGCCAGGCCTCACATAGGCGGCACGCTGGAACCAGGTGACGGCGGCCATCGGATCTTGCCCTTGGAGCGAGAGGCCGGCGGCGAACGTCTCGTTCAGTTGAGCGGCATTGGCTGCGGTCATTCGGGGCAGCGCCAGGAAATCTTGGCCGAAGATGATGCGGAATCGAGCCAGGTCGTGATCGCGCCGTTCCTCCGGCGTGGCATTCGCGCGCACAAAGCCCTGGTCCGATTCGGCGATACGGTCTACGCGCCGTTGGGCTTCGAGCACCACAGACCGCGCCTGAGTCAGGAGCATCGATCGCGCTTCCGGTCCCGTGCCGCCAATGTCCATCGGAACTGCGCTCGGTATGCCGAAGCTTGCCAAGCTGAAGAGGGCGCGGCGAACCTCGTCGAGGTCGGCAGTCAGGTCATCCGAAGAGGGCGGCGGCAGGAGGCTGTTGAGCCTAGCGCGCGCATCGGTTAAAGCTTGCGACGCGCGGCTCGCGCGGCCGGCGAACTCGTCATGGTTGAGCCCGGAGTCGGCAGGCGATTCGGGCAATGACAGATCGCGGCCGTCGAGCGAGCGGGCGTTGCTGAGCAGTCGGCGCAGCGTGGTCGCGACCTCGCACCATTCGCTCACACTGACGATCTCCGCAGCCCATCCATGGTCGCGGCCGAACTGCAGTCGAATGATCGCATCCGGCGGGACGGTCGCGGGACGGGTCTGCTGCAGCACGAATCGCCAACGTTGCTCCAGCTCTGCCTGCTGCGCCCGGGTGTTGCCCTCAGCCAGGTAGACGGCATCCAGCGGCGTCAGTCCAAGCGAGGTCAGCGCGCTTTCAATGGTCTGATAGACCTGTCCGCTCTGCTCATGGACGTAGTCCGCCTTGCAACGGACCTGGGCCGGGTTCGGGAGTAACGTTGCGACCCAGGCAGTGAGAATCGGTTCGGCCTGGGCGCGTGCCGATGGGCTATTCGTCGGCCAGCCGGGCGGTGCCGTGCTGTCGGTCGCGGGGAACAGCGTGCAGAGGCGATGGGTCAGCCCGATGCCGCTCCTCGGCGTGCGGATCACGTCCAGCTCCGGCGGCGGTACTTCACCAGCAGCGATGGCATCCAACGTGGCGCCGGAGCGCAGCGGATTGCCTTGCACGAGCTGATACACACTCTCGGCTACGACACTGTCACCCACGGAGTCGACTAGATCGTCGAGTGCCTTCAGCGCCTCCACCAGCGCCGTGAAGTCCGCGCTGCCGGGCGGTGGAAACCCCAAGGTCGCGTTGCCGAACGGCACGGTGGTGACATCCCAGGGCGTTTGTGGGGCTTGGCGTTGCTGGCTCGCGGTCCATCGCCGGTGCAGGGCCAGCCCATCGACGACGGCGGCAGCCGGCAGCGACTTCAGTGCCTCATTCCATTGCGCGGCGAGGCGAGTTGTGAGTGCGGCTCTCGCGGCGATGAGGTCGGCCATGGCCTTGCCACGTTGCCCTCCTTCCTTCGCGAGCGCTTGACGGTCGAGTTCTGCGGCGAGGGTCTCTTGTCGTGCGGCCATCTGTTGCGCGGCGGGAATGGAATCCGGATCGGCAGCGTTGAGCAATTTGGCCTGGGCCCGTTCCGCGAGGAGGCGTGAGCTATCGCGTGCGCTGACGAGCTGCTGTGCGGCGGCGGCCTGAGCCAGGGCGGTGGCATGGGTCTGGGTCAGCTGTTCCACGCGGTTGTCCCACTCATCCAAGTCCCGCGCTTCCAATAATTGGACGGCATAACGCCGCACGGTCGGTTGGATCACCTTGCCCTGCGGTTTCGCCGCCTGTTGTTGCGCCAGTACCTGGGCTGCCTGCGCCACCTGTGCCTGCGCGGCCTGCGCCTGTTGCGCGAGCGTGGCGATCGTCCCCAACTCGGCGCGATAGGTCTCCGCGCGGCGCTCCCGTTCGGTCTTCAAGCCGCGGGCATCTTCAGCCCGGCGCTGGGCCTGGTCACGTTGCGACGTCAGCAGGGTCACCTCTTTCGCTACTCGTTCAGCTCGCGTGAGGGTGTCGCGGATGTCGGCGAAGCGGTCGGTGGCGGTGAAGCTGGTGAGGGCGCGGAATCGTTGGATGTAGCGGTCCAGGCCGCGATCGTGGAGATGGCGTTCGAATCGATAGCCGAGCAGGGCGGTCAGGGACTGACCTTGGCGTACGCCGTCGAGCAGCCACTTGGCGCGATGGACCCGTTCAGACGACAGGTCGACGGCAAAGGGGGAGGTGCCGGATGCGCGATTCGATTCCTGCGAGAGGTAGCCGCTCCGTAGCACGGCAGCGGCTGCCGCATGCCCCAGTGAGGGAGCGTGGACGAAGCCCTTGTTTTGTGCCGAGCGCACGAGCGGTGCAGGGACACCGGCCGGAAGTGCCGGGACCGGTTGCAGCGGTGCCGCGCGCCGGACCTGTTCGACCCAGCCGTAGGCGCCGAGCCTGATGCCGGTGGGTGCCGTCTGCCGCATCACCGCCAGCCGTCGTGTCGCCAGCGAAGTGCCCCACGCGTCGATTCGATAGGTCAGCAGATCCATCACCTCCGCGAGCAACTGTTGCCGAACCGGTTCGGGCAGGGTGGTCAATTCGTCCCAGGCCGGTTCGTGCGGCGACGAGAGTGCGCGAGTCAGCAACAACGTCCGGAAGGCCGGGGAGAGGAGCCGTTGCGGGACAGGCGGTTGCTGCGTGGAGATCTCCGGAAATTCGCGCAAGGTGTAGCGAAAGGCGTTCGCTTCCTGCGCCAGGAGCACAACGGGGTTGGACTCTACCGTGGTCTGGAGGGCCTGTGGTACTTGCCGGCGTCGTGTCAGTCGTTGAGCGCGCCACCAGGTCGCTAGAACCTTGTCCTGGTCCTGATCGGTCGTCGAGGTCCAGCGGTCGAGTGCCGCCACCGGCAGCAGGCCGTAGGGTTGGCTATCGATACGCAAGACCGGCAGTGGTCCACGAGCACGGACGTACTTTGTGAAGTGGTCACGCAGCATATCCGCTCCGGCTGCGCCGAGCAGTTGCCGTAAGAGCGGACTGTCGCAGAGCGCGAGCAGGGCCGCCTGCATGAGGGAAGCCCGGCGCTGTTCCGCTCCGTCGGCGCCGCGGACATGCGCGAAGAGGGCCGCCGGTAGGCCCAGGGTTTGCGCCAGGAGCTCGCCGTCGGAGCCAGGACGGATGAGCGAGGAACCCAGTTCGACGCCCATGCTGTCGGCCGCATCACGCCCGGTCGAGCGATACCCGGCGGAGGCTTCCGCCGTGTTGTTCGTCGGCACCTGTTGCTCCACGAGCGCCAGGCTGCCGGTGTAATGGTGGGCGTTGAACAGTTCGACCAGCCGGCCGGCTGTGGTCGGGGCGTCCCATGACGCCTTGAGGCCCAGCACCACGATCCGATCGAATCCCGCCTTGGCGTCTTCCTCCGTGATGGGAATACGAAGTCCCATGCCGATGGATTCAGCGGTGTCGAAATCGGTGATCCACTTCATGCCCTCATCGACAGGCGGCAACCCATTGCTGCCGAGCGGTCCTGTGCTGCCTGGGTCAGGTCCGACCGCCACGGTCTCTGGGATTGCCTTGCCCCAGGCGGTGACACGCACTGCATCGCCGCGATAGCCGACGGCGACCCAGCGATCAGGCAGAACTTGCGTGTGGGGCGCGCGGGTCCAACTGTCGTTGCGACGCGAGACCGTTCGGCCTTGAGCGGGGTCGAGCACATGGGCAATCCAGGCGGCGCGGGTGGTGCCGAATTGTTCGGTGAGCCGTTGCCAACCCTGCCTGACGTGCTCCTGCCGGTCTGGGCCTGTCGGCGCGGCGGCGACATGGGCCCAAAACTCTTTGCCGCGGCGTTCTTCTTCTTCCGTGAAAGCCGGTTCGTGGCTGTCGAGATGGATGTCGTCGGGATAAACGCGCAATAGAAGGTCGGTGCCCGGCCCTGTCCGTCTCGCGGCAAACCTGGTTTCTACACGGACGGGAAACAGCAACAATGGATGGGTCGTGGCGACCGTACCGCTGAGGCGATCCGTGCCAAGCAGTCTGGCCGTTGCGGCATCGCGTGCGGCTCGGTGCTCATCGACTTGCGCGGATAGGGCCGCGACCTCGGCCCGTTTGCGAGTCACCGTCTCCTGCGTGGCCGTGATTTGGGCGTTGACCCGAGCCAATTCGGCCTGGTGGAGCGCCCGTTGCCTGATGAGCAGGGCGGCCCGCCGTTGCGCAGCCTGGGCCCTCGCGACGGCCCGATCGTGGGCCACCTGTAGTTGCCTGAGTTTGGTCGCCCATGCCCGGAGGAGTGCCGGGGGTACCCGTTCGGGAATATCTGGTCCTTCAGAGATCGGTCTCACGTGGCTGATCCTTTCCCTAACTGAAACCTACGGCCCATCCTGCAAATGCGTGCTGACTTCGGCTTCGGCCGACGCCAGCGCCTGCTGGGCTGCGGTCGCCTGCGCCTCCGCTTCCGGAATTTGTCTGGCGAGGTCGGCGAGCAGCGTCGTCAATTCGTTGCGTCTGGTGATCACGCGTGCGAGGAGCGTCTCGGCGTCCTCCAACTCGAACCGCGCCGTCAGAAGAGAATCTTCCAGCGTTGCCGTGCGGGCCGACAGGTCTGCCGCCACCTGTTGTAGGGCCTCTCTCGCCAGCGGGTCGCGTGTGATCTCTGCGTTCATGCGCTCGATCTCGGCGAGCTTCGCTTGGAGCTCCTGACGGCGGGGTTGGAGGGCGGCGATCGCGGTCTGGGAGGCTTGCACCGCAGCGGTAGCCGCCGCAACCTGGACATCTGCGGCCCGTACTTGCGCCTGGGCTTGCGCCACGCTCTGCTGTGCGACAGTCACCTTCGCATGGGCCGCGGTCGCGGCGGTCTGGGCTAGGGCGAGTTGTTTTCTGAGCGCGGCCAGGCGCGCTCTCCAGGCAGCCGGGGGAATGCCTTGCGGCGGTTCCGACGCATCGAGCAGATCCTGTTGTGCCTCCGCGACCTGAGCGTCTGCCGCGGCGGCGGCTGCCTGCAGCGGCGGAATGCGGGCTTGGGCCTGGGCCACGCCGTTCAGCGCGTTGGCGCGCTGAGTTTGCACCGCCGTCACCGCCTGCTGTTGGGTGGTGAGTTGTGTCGTCAACGTTGTCTGTTGCGCGGCCAAGGCCTGCAGGGCCGTCTGGAGTCGCGCGGTCTCTTGTTCAAAGTAGGGCATGATCTCGTCTCTTTCCGCTGCTACTGCCGGGCCGGCAGCCAGGTTCTCGCATGGACCGCCACGCGGAAGGGCGGCTGTCTGGTAATGGTGGCCATCTGCGCCGAGTTTTTTCCCCAGGGAATCTGATCGACCACAGTGTTCTTGAGCAGACCGTCGATCGGCACATAGACAATCTGTTTGAGCGCGGCTTCGTCCGGCGCCAGGTGCCCCCAGGTGAGGTCGCGCCAATGGGCAGGCGTGCCGCCATAGGTCGTGGCGACATCCAGGCCGAATCGAGGTTCCGTCGGCTGCTCCTGCAGCACGAAGAACCAGCCCGGGTGTCCTCCGGCCTTGTTGTCGGCTCCACGAACGTCCGTTTCGGTCAGCGGAAACCCCAGCATGGTGATATCGGGCGCCTGCGTGGCGCGGAAAATCGGATAGCGTTCCGTCGTACCCAGTTCACGCCTCGTGCCGTCCGCAGACCAGACGCTTTCCAGTGCATAGACCATGGCGCGTGGGTAACGCCGCAGGAGGTCGCCGCGAATGAGGAGCACCATCTGGCCGACCGCCGAGCCACGCGCGCTGTGGGAACCGAGGCGGCTGTCCATCGGCCAGGAAGTGATTCGCGTGATGTCGAAGCGGGACTCCCGCTCTGCGTCGGTGGCGGGCAGTTCCTCGCCGGCTGCGTCCCAGAATTGCCGGAAGTAGGTGCCTCGTTGATCGGTCGGAAACCCTCGCCAGAGGAGTTCGCGGCTCATCTCGTGGTTGAGTCCGACCATGTAGGCTTCGATCAGCTCGGGATTCGTCTTCAGGAGCGCAATGGTGTTCGACGGCACCTGGTCCATGCCGGGCAACAGCAGGTCCGGTGCGTAGTCGCGCAATGGTTCGTACATCGGCTGGGGGAAAGTCGGCGCGAAGGTCGTCAGCTCCGTATTCTCGACGGTAGGCATCGACTGTTTCACCGCCGCCAACACCGCCTCCTTCGGGGCCAGGCGCCGCAGCACGTCCGCCTTCAGCTCCGACCACTCGCGCAGCGCCGGGGCCTGCCGCTGCTTGGTCGCGATGGCAAATTGCATGAGCGGGCGAAACGCCTGTCCTGCCGTCGAGGCGGGCGAGTTGGCGGGGAGCCGAAGCGCGTCGAATGTGGCGGCGTGGGACGTAATCGGCCCATTCATCCGGGTCAGACGACGGAAGGCGCCGGTCACGGCCGGATGGCCGGACAACAGCTTGTCGGTGGCAGTCGGCGGCGTCGCGGGGGACGTGGCGATGCCCGTCAATGCTTGCAGCGCGGGCCCCGTGAGTTGCAGCAGTCTCGCCGGGTCGAGCGCGGCGAAATGTTTCTTCGAGAGACTGTCGCCGACGGCCTCCGCCAGCTGCGCGCGCTTGAGCCGCTGTCGATCCCGCCGTTCCTGTTCCAATTGATCCCAGGCCGAGGCCATCAACGGCTCCTGTTCGTTGCGGATCACCATGGTGCCGATACCGGCGGCGATGCGGTGGCGCGGATCCAGATTCAGATCGCGGAACCAGTGCGGCGGCTGGTCGGCGGGCGGTAGGCTGTCTCGATCTACGTACCATTGCCCATAAAGAGGCGGGCCGAGGAGTGCTGGGGCTCCGCTCGTACCGGCCATCGCTGCCGGCGCGTTGAGGATGGCGCCGAGGGCCAGTTGGAATGCCTTGCGCGGTTGGTCAGGCCAGTCACGCGGCTGGGTCTCGGGAGTCAGAAGGGCTCCACCTAGATCCAACAGGCTGCCCGGTGCGCCAGGCGGCAACGTCGGCATGCCCCAGCCGGGAGTCCGGATGTCTACCGGCCGCAAGCCCACGCTGGACGGAAGGGGCTGAGCTTTCAATCGGCGTGCGAGCGATTCGAAGTCTCCCGCGAGGCCGGTTCGAAACTCCCACTGGAAAAACACCGGCAGCGTGACCGGTCCGGCCGCAGTGTTCTTCGACCAAGCCGGTTTCAAGGCCTGTTCGTCTTCCGGCGTGATCGGCTCGCCGAGACCGGCTTTCCTACCCACCTCGTAGGTCGGCACGAGGCAGGCGTAGTAGGGCGTATTGGGATCGAGGCGCCGGGGCACCAGCAGCCGCGAGAGCGTGCGTTCAGGATGGTCGTTGAGGATCTGTTGCAACGTGGCGCGCGGTGAAGGATCGGGCGTCGAGCGTTGTTCCGCCACGATCTGGGCATGGGCCCAGGCCCAGGACTGGTCGAGGTCGGGTAAGTCTTCCAGGGCGCAGGTGAGCGCGGGCAAAGGCCGCTGCTGGTTGGTCTTGAGCGTGGCCCGTTCCTTGGGAACGACGATCAAACAGATCCATGGCCGGAGGCGTCGCGCGCTGTCGGCCGCCGCCGGGGTGAAGAGCCATGGGAAGTCGGGCCGATCGAACTCGATGGTCGGAAAATAGTTCGGCTCGAAGTCGGTCATGTGGGCATGCGGTTCGGTGCGAATGATCTCGCGCGCGTCGAGGCCGGTGATGTCGCCGGGACCATAGAGTTGCACGTTGACGTCGATGGGCGCGCGGTCGTTCACCCGGAGGCGGACGGGGAGGGCAAGGCGTCCTGCTGTGGCCGGGCCGGAAGCGCCGGGACCGGAGAGGCTCGCGAGGAGTCCTTGGCGAAGCCAGGAGTAGAAGCGATAGGTGGCTGCGGTCGGTTCAGGCATGATGTGTCATCCCAATTGAATTATGTCGTGACTGCTGTGGTCCGTCGCCGTCGGCGCGCCGGGGCCTGGCCGGCGGCGCCGAAGGGGGCGACCCGGGCCAACACCGCCGCCGAGAGCACATAGCCCGGCGTGGGCCGCTCCGGCGGCCGGGTCGGATCCAGCCACACCGTCTCAGAGGCAAT